>JABDFW010000022.1 GCA_013286305.1 Bacteroidota bacterium | reverse complement strand
CGTTTGCAATGGTTATACAAACAGTACTTATTGCATTGAAAAAAGGACGGCTAAAAGACGAAGAATTGTTTGAGCTGAAAATTGAACTTGTTAAAACACTGTTACAAAAAGCTATATCAAAGGATAAAATACGTGCTATCATGAGTTTTTTGCGCTATTATGTACGTTTTGACAGCACAGAAATTATTGCTAAATTTGACCTTGAAATTAGCCTGATAACTAATAAACATACAACTATGGGTATTGAACAATTTTTATTACAAAGAAGTAAAGAAGAAGGGAAACTGGAAGGGAAAGTAGAAGGGAAGGAAGAGGGGAGACGTGAAAAGGATATCGCTTTCACTAGAATTCTTTTAGCTCAAACTGATTTTAGCATTGAAAAGATAGCAAATATGGTAGGAGTAACTGTTTCTTTTGTGGAAAAAGTGAAAGCCTCATTATAAAGCAAAAGATTTAAGCGATACCCCAACAAAACACCATAAATAGTTCAGCCTTATTCAATACCTTGCCTGCAAATAGGTTGCATGATTCCTTCATTTAATGAATTCAAAAAGAAAATAGCAAACCCCCGCTCCTTTCGGCTTTTCATGCTTACCCAATTGCCATCTGCTTTTTTTGCAGGGCTGAGAATAGAACAACTTGATGAAACGCAAATCGTAATAAGCGTTAAACAAAAATGGTTTAACAAAAACCCGTTTCATTCCGTTTATTTTGCCATTCTATCCATGGCTGCAGAAATAAGCACCGGACTGGCGGGGTTTAGCGCCATTTATAAACGCAACCCACCCATAAGTATGCTGGTTATTTCAAATGATGGGAAGTTCCATAAAAAAGCCACCGGGAAAATATTATTTACCTGTCGTGATATAGCCGCTGTGCATGCAGCAGTGGAGGAGGCAATTACTACCGGCAAGGGAGTAATAATAACCTGCCACACAACAGGCACCAACGCATCCAACGAAGTAGTTGCAGAGTTTAATTTCACCTGGAGCTTTAAACAAAAGAGCGGTTAGCCCTATTTTGCCACGTCAATCTTTACCTTCTTATTCTTTATTTTTTGATCTTTAATAAAACGCAGTGTTTCACTGACCTTAGATTTTCGCACCGCTACAAATGAGAAAAAATCCTTTACTTCTATCAGCCCAATATCCTCTTGTTTTAAATGGGCTATGTTGGATAAAAATCCAACTACATCAATTTTGTTTACTTTATCTTTTTTTCCTGCTGCTATAAAAAGTGTTGTCCATTTAGGCCTTTCCGGTAAAATAGTTTCTTCAGGCAATGTTATTTCCTCAACACTGGTTTTAATATAAGAGGGTAATTTTTCTTCTGGTGAAAGTATAAGTATCGCTGTTCCGCTCGCCTCTACCCTGGCAGTTCTGCCATTTCGATGGGTAAACACCTCTTCAGTGGGCGGTAAATGATAATGAATGATGTAACGGATATTGGGGATATCCAGCCCCCTGGATGCAAGGTCTGTAGTGACTAATACATTTGATGTACCATTCCTGAATTTGCATAAAGCGCTATCGCGTTCCGGCTGCTCCAAAGCGCCATGGTAAAATACATTTGTAATGCTTTTGGATGTTAAGAAGGCGCTGGTCCGCTCTACCGCTTCGCGGTGGTTGCAAAAAACAATTGCAGACCTGTTGCCAAGATAACAAATAAGCCTGAAGAGTATGTCTAATTTATCCTTGTCATCGCTTCGCAGCATTTGAATGGCCAGTGCAGAAGACGTTTTGCCTGAAACGAAATTCAACTTTACAGGTTCTTTCAACCCAATAAATTCAGGAATATCTATAGCATCGGTTGCTGAGGTGAGTATTCTTTTCCTGACAGATTTTAATTCTCCGATAATGAACTGCATTTCTTCCTGGAAACCGAGCTCCAGCGATTTATCAAACTCATCCAATACCAAAGTTTCAATACCCTCTGTTTTAATATTGCCGCGGCGTATATGGTCTGCAAGCCTGCCGGGCGTACCAATGATCAACGCAGGGGCCTGCAACAGGTTATTTTCTTCTGTTTCGCGCAAATGGCCACCATAACAACAAGTTACCTTAAAACCTGTTCCCATTGCCTTAAAAACAGTTTCTATTTGGATAGCCAACTCCCGGGACGGAACAATGATGAGTGCCTGTGTTTTAGGATTTGAGGCGTCCATTAATTGTAATACCGGTATTAGAAACCCAACTGTTTTTCCCGAGCCTGTATCTGAAAGTAAAACAACATCATTATCATTATCATTTGCCTCAATAGAAGCCACCTGCATTTCATTAAGCGCTTCTATCTTTAAATTAGCAAGTATTGCTTCAATTGAAAATTCTTGTTTTTGCATTTGTGCAAAAGTACGTTAGTTTGAATGAAGGGCTGTTTCAGGCTTGTGCTGTGGGTTTATCAAAGGGGATCATGAAAGAAATTCACTCTTCCTTTAAACCATATTCTTTTTGAAGAAAAAGTATCAGCCTGTTTGCAAATTGAAGCTGTGTTTGCAAAAGCTGGTTATCATAAAAATAAGTAATGAATTTAAGCGAGACCACCTTATTAAAGAACAATTTCATTTTTGCGGGATCGACAGCAAAAAGAGGTAACTGCTTTTGGGTGGGTGTAAAATTCTTGATGTATGAAGTATCAGTTAAAAGTGTAAAGTCCAGCATCTCTTGTTCAATATTCACTATGTCTTTAAAAACATTTATATAAACATCAGCCTGGGAATATGTCCCTTCTGTAGAGGCATCATAGGACGAAAGGCTGTCGGCAACATGGTCTTTTTCAATAAGCCTTAACCCACCGGAATTCTTTAGCTGCTGCATCACATAATCGTCGCTTTTAAATACTGTGTACTGGAAAAGATATCTATAAGCAAAGGTATAAAACAAACGTTGGTTGGTTATATCGCTCATATTCTTTCTGGACATTGTAATAATACTGTCAAGTCCGGTGTTCACCTTATTACCAAAATCTATTACATGCTTTAAATTCGCAGTGTCTGATTTTAGCCCTTCAATATAACTAATGACATATTCACTTTCTTTTGACCGGTCGCTTATATGCTCACGAAGGTTTTCAGCAATAAAGCCCATAGTAACAGCAAGAAATATCATCAGGAATTCAAGAAAATATTCGTTCAGCTTTTTCTTTTCTCCATGTGGCAAATGCGGGTGGTGATGTACTTCCATGCTTTCTGCTGTTTGTTCCCCGCTGGCTATAAAAGGTTTTTCGGATGATGATTCAATATTATCTTCAGCGCCATCCGGCAACTCTTCCTTATTTGTAAGTTCAGTTTCAGCCAACAGTTTTTCTTGCAATATAACAATTTGAACCAATTATATGCCTTTCCACGAATTATTTTCGCAAAATTGATTGTAAAGCACAAACTAAATATCCCGCCTGTTTAACAATGTCATCCAGGCGGGATATTTTTTTATTCAAATCTGCTTTTATTTTTTTGCTCCGGCAGCTTTTTTTGCCGCCTTTTTAGCCACTTTCTTTACTGCTTTTTTTACAGGTGCTTTTTTGGCAATTTTCTTAACAGCTTTTTTTGCTGCCTTTTTAGCGGGAGCCTTTGCCTTTTTTGCGGCAGCTTTTTTGGCCACTTTTTTTGCAGCCTTCTTCACTGCAGGCTTAGCTACTTTTTTAGCTGGTGCCGCTTTTTTTTTCGCGGCTTTCTTTGCGGCAGATACCGCCGCTTTTTTCGCCACCGGCGCGGCTGCAGTATTTGCACTTGTGGCATTCGTAACGGCCGCAGTAACTGATCCACCCAGCATAAACGCTAATTCGTTAACTACACTGCCTGCCATATAGCTGGCCATCCAGTTGGGATCGGTGGAAAGGCCTTTATACCCTGTAGCGCCTTTAATATTCTGGGCCAAAGAATACCGCCAGTGAAAATGATCATACACCGCTAAAATATTCACCGCATATTGCATAGCTAAAGATGGGTTGCCCTGTATGATGTTCATGTTATCATCATTCTTTGCACTCGCTTTTGGCCCAAGGTTATGTGAACCTGTAATTACAACAGGATTAGCGCCAAACGGGTCTATCACCACCACTTTGCTATGAATGGTTACCATTTTGGGCGTTATCTCATTCTCCCAGTACGAAAACTCCCCTTTTATCGCCTTAGGAATAATAGTATCGTAATCTGTTGTTTGTGCATTCCCTTTATGAATAAACACCAATGGTGTTTTATTTCCGCCTGGGTCCTGGTTCATAATACCATGAACAAATAAATTTTCTTTTCCGGCCTTGCCTATCTGGCCTACAACCTCATTATATAAGGTGTCCTTAGTTCCGGGATTAAAGAATAGAAATAAGATACCTTGCTGTGCATTATCTATTAGGGTTTTTGCCGCAGCAAGATCAACAAAGCCTTTTACAGGCGCAAACCAGGTGGTCATGTTATTGTTGGTAGCATTACCGCCCGTGTTGTAATTAATATAAGAGGCGGGGTAAGCATTGCCAGCCGTTTTAATCTGGTTCCATTCATCTAAATACCATTGTGCAACCGCTGGGTTATTAATGATAACGGCATTGTTAACCTGTGTATATAAACCGTTTGTGGTAAGGTTGGTGCTGCCTGTCCATACTTTGTAGGGCGTACCATTTTTACAAAAAACCATAAATTTATTATGCGCAAAATGGCCACTTGTTACTATGCGGTCAAAAATATTTATATCGGTTTTATGCAATTGGGCGCGCAGGTCTGCATTCTCATCATTGTTATCCTTTGGGCTAAATGCACCATTTGCCAATACCAGGTTTAGCCGCGAGCCTATTTTTTCAAACGCTGCAATTACATTCCCATCATTCAACTCATACAGCGATGAGTAAATGGAAAGTGTTGCATCGTTTATCACTGCATTCAACTCGCTAAACAAATGATCTGCCAGCACCCCGCCAAGAAATTTTGTTATGATGGAATCCTCATTGCTTAAGGTGGTTGCCAGCGTTGCAGATTTATCCGAAGCCTGTAAATTGGCCATTTGGTGCGACATAAACTGGCTGGATATTATTCCGCGGTTAAAATAAGCTTCATAATCTTTACCGGTTGCTACTGTTACCGTAGTGCTCCAGCCGCTTGCATTATTGGTATCTTTTGCCACATCAGTGCCGCTCATCATCATAGGTACAACCATATAGCTCACCGTATCATTGTATTTTACATCATAGTCCGTCCATGTAAAACGTTGTATGGGCCATTCGGTGCTGGGCCGTTGTTCACCTGGTTGCGGGCTTTGCCCTGCAAAGCCAATACGGTTGGGCAAAGGCTCAGCAGTGGCATTTGTTTCGCCCTGCGTTTTTTTATAAAGCGCAAAACCTATACAATTAGGTATAAGCTGGTCGTAACGCCATGCAACAATTACATGGTCGCAATTGGCATACGCTTTAATAACGGAATTGATCTGGGTTGGCATAGTTCGTTAGATTATGAGGTGATTGTAATTAATTCAGTTAGCATTTTTTGCGGAAGTATTTCACTAATTTAATTTTTGTTTTCGGCAATTGCAAACCTTTTTGAAAATATATTTTTTATGCCCTGGGTTGATGCTTTTTCAAAAAGCACTTTTTCAACCTCAAAAAAATATTTGGCGATAATAAAATATATTTTCATCTTTGGTGTACTAATTACATAGTACACTAAATCACTAATTAATGATCGCGATTGAAAACCTGCAATTTTCTTACCCAAAAAAAGAAATATTCAGCGGGTTAAACATTAACCTGAAACCGGGTTTTATTTATGGGGTACTTGGTAAAAATGGTACCGGAAAATCAACCCTGTTGGCCAATATAGCAGGCCTTTTATACCCGGCCGGCGGCAGCGTTAAGGTGCTTGGGTTTAACCCAGCCCTAAGGCAACCTGGCTTTTTGAAAGATATATTCATGATACCGGAAGAGTTTTATTTACCCGATGTTTCTATACACAATTTTGTAAAATATACAAGCCCTTTTTATCCGTGGTTTAATGAAGAATTGTTTGGTAACTACCTAACCGAATTTGAGATACCGTATAAAAGCCATTTACAGCGCCTAAGTTATGGCCAGAGAAAGAAAGTGCTCATTAGTTTTGGCCTTGCGGCCAATACATCGTTAGTGTTAATGGATGAACCTACCAATGGCCTTGACATTGCCGGCAAAAGCCAGTTCAGGAAAATAATTGCCGGTGCGTTTGATGATAAAAAGTGCATCGTTATCAGTTCGCACCAGGTAAAAGACCTTGAAAATCTTGTTGACCGTATTGTGATCATTGATGAAGGGGATATTGTGCTGGATGAAAGCATACACCATATATCGGAAAAATTATCCTTCAAAATATCATTCGATGCCTCCGAAACTTCATGGGCCATATACAGTGAACCACTGCTTAGAGGTAATGCCGTTGTTGTAGTTAATATTGAAGGGGATGAAAGTAAAATTGACCTTGAGCTGTTGTATAAGGCTACCGTAACTAATCCAAAATTAATTCAATCAATCTTTAAAGATTAACATGCACTTATGAGCGAAACGCTTGATTTTAGAAGGTTATACCTGCTTTTAAGCAAACACTGGTTTGAAAACCGGAAGGCTTATAGCTTATTCTTTTTATGCATAGCGGCTTTTTTAATTGGCTGGTTCTTTTTTATGCTGATGATTTCAAGCCCTTACGGCCTTAGCCAGGACAACCAGGCCAGTATTTATTTCGCGGGTTTATTTATTGCCGGGTGCATATCTGCAAGTTTGCTATTTCGTGATTTTTATGCCAGGCCTAGAAAAATAAATTACTTTTTATTACCCGCTGCAACGCTGGAAAAACTGCTGTGTGCATTATTTTACGGGGTTTTGATATTTTTTATCGCATACACATTGATCTTTTATTTAACAGATATCGTAGCGGTAAAAATTGCTAACGATAATAACAGCGCCATGATGGCATCCAATACACAACGCGCAGCAGAATGGCGTCAGATGTATAATATAACCGGCCCGCTGGATAAAATAAAAACGGGCAATGTTTTTTTGCCAAGTGCGGATATGTTTATTTTTTACCCGGGCGATAATATTGATTTTTTCACCGCTTTTTTTCCGATGCAATCGGCTTTTATTTTAGGCGCAGTTTATTTTAACAGGAATGCATTTTTTAAAACAATTGTGGTTTTGCTGGTAATATGGATGCTCTTTTTTATTATGGAAGACAAACTGTTTTTTTCGCTGCTTCCCCCGGACGGGCGGACTTTCAGGCTATTTACAGCGTTCTCTGTGAGTGATGCAAGCGGGAATGAGCAAATATATTCTTTGCCTTATTGGATAGGGAATGCAGCCACTTTTTTTATGCGCTTTGGTATTACACCTGTGTTGTGGATAGCAACTTATTACAGGATGAAGGAAAAAGAAATATAGATAAAATTTTACAATGGATTTCAGGGAATCTCAACCAATCTATTTACAAATTGCCGACCATGTCTGCGAGAAAATTCTTTTGCAGGAATGGAAGCCGGATACCCGGATACCTTCAGTAAGGGAATTGGCTGTGCAACTGGAGGTAAACCCTAATACAGTAATGCGTACCTATGAACATTTGCAGCAGCAGGATATTATTTATAATCAAAGAGGGATAGGTTATTTTGTTTCGCCTAAAGCGCAGAAAACAGCATTGAATTACAGGAAGAATGAATTTGTGGAGAAGGACTTGCCCAGCCTGTTCAGGAATATGTACCTGCTTGAAATGGAGCCCGATGAATTAAATAATTTGTATGAGAAGTACGTAAAAATTCATTTCTCAATTAATAAATAAATTGATCATGGCGCAATTTACAATAGATCTTCCGGGCAACCTTCGGGGCAATGTGAGAAGCGGCAGGATAATACGAAAACGCGTGCCACTGTTTAAGCTTTGGCAAATGATAAAAAGAACAAAAATTATTGTTGACAATGAAGAGAGGCTCGGTTATATCGTAAATATTGAACCCTCTGCTGGAAACCGGCGGGAGTACTTTTTATGCAGACGAAACGATGATAAAAAATGGCTTACTGCGGAGGAAAAGAAAATGATCATGCCAAAAGAAAAATGGCCTGAGCTGGAAGAAGATGATATTTCTGCCGAAATTAAAAAAGCGATAGACAAGTATGAAAACAAGCAATAAAATATTACTGGGGTTTTTATTGGCCGGCTTTGGGTTTATAGCCGCTGCTCAAATAGGGTTGCATGTTAAATATGTGCACAAAGAATACATTACGCCAGAGCAATATATTACGTCCTTTTATGACGAATATAAATTACCAAACATTAAGCATGTGCGGCTAATGGGTACAGCTGCCTGCAAGATCATACCGTCAGACATTACGGAACTGAAAATTGAGAAAAGCAGTATTGCCTACAAAAAATTTGATGTTTCCGGTGATACCTTGTTTATATATGGCGAGTATCCTTCCAGCCACGCATCTTCTATTAAGCTAAACAGGATGGCGCAAAATGTAAGGCTTTATGTGCCGGGCGCGGTTGATGTCTATGCGATCAATTCAGATATTGAAGTACAAGGCGGGCAAACAGTTGATAAAGGCGCAAGTTGGCATTTTACCATCAATAACAGCGTTTTAAATTCAAGGGAAGGAAGCACATTGGATTCTGTAAACAGGTACTTCGATACCCTTTCAGTTGTTGCACAAAACAGCCAGGTATTGCTGTTTCACAGCGACCACTTTAAAGCAGTAAATGTTCAGTTTGATCATTCATTAATAGATGACCGGAAAGCAGAGATCGGGCAGGTAAATATAACAACAGACAGTACATCAGTAATTATTGTCAGCGGCAGAAATATGAATAAACTAAACTCCATTATTATTAAAAAATAAACAAACCATTTTAAAAAAAACCGAAACAGCAGCAGGGCCTCTTATTAGTCGCGGTTAATGTTTCGTTTCTCCTATCACTGCATAGCGTTTTTATGCAGCCGGTAATCATTTGCCTTATAAAAAATAAAAAACTAAAATATATGCAGCTTACTATTAATGCACTTTCAAAGACTTATTCAAACGGCGTGCAGGCAATTAAAAATGTTTCCCTCACACTAAACCAGGGTATGTTTGGCTTATTAGGCCCTAATGGCGCCGGAAAATCGTCCCTCATGCGCACCATCGCAACCTTACAGGAAGCGGACGAAGGCAGCGTTTTTTTAGATGGCCTTGATGTGCTGAAACAAAAAACCGAACTCCGGCAGTTGTTAGGTTACTTGCCACAGGAGTTTGGTGTTTATCCAAAAATATCGGCAGAGCAAATGCTGGATCATATCGCGCAATTAAAAGGTGTTGTAAATAAAGGCGAGCGTAAAGAATTGATTGGCTACCTGCTTGATAAAGTGAACCTGGCAAAGGATAAGAAGAAAAATCTGGGTACATATTCCGGTGGTATGAAACAGCGTTTTGGTATTGCACAGGCATTAATGGGTAACCCAAAACTAATTATTGTTGATGAGCCTACTGCAGGCTTAGACCCTGCTGAACGTAACCGTTTTTATAACCTGTTAAGTGAATTAGGCGAGAACACCATTGTTATATTATCCACACATATTGTAGAGGATGTAAGCACGCTGTGCTCAAATTTTGCGATCATATGCCAGGGTGAGGTTTTGTACGCAGGGACACCCGATAACGCTGTTAAAGACCTGAATGGAAAAATATACAGCAAGTCAATAAAGAAGCCTGAAATACAGCAATACAGCAAAGATTTTAAAGTTATCTCCACGCAATTAAAAAGTGGCGACCTGTATATACGCATTTACTCAGAAACATATCCGGGCAATGGCTTTACCCAAAGCCTGCCGGACCTGGAAGATGTTTATTTCAGCAACATCATTAAAAGAGTGGACGTAAATACAATTTGAAGAAGTCAGTAGGTCATTAGTCAATAAGTCATTAAGGAAGAAGTTGTCTTAGGAAAATGACTCAATGACCAATGACTCAATGATTTTTCTTTTTGTCAACTATCATCTAACATCTGTCAACTCCTTTCTATGTTCAAACAAATATTTTCGTTCGAAATAAAATACCGGTTAAAAAGGCCTGCGGTATATGTCTATTTTCTCGCCGCATTTTGTTTTACAGCTCTTTCATTTGCTATGGGTGCAATGCCGCTTGAAGAAAAACAATTTATCAATGGCCCATCGGCGCTCGCGTTTTATGTTTCAATAATGACGCTTATGATGATGCTGGTGACATCATCGGTAATGGGCGTACCCCTTTACCGCGATATTGAATACAACACCAAAGAGTATTATCTCTCCTACCCTATTACCAAAGCGGGTTATTTTTGGGGCAGGTTTTTTTCATCATTCTTCTTGGTATTAGTAATTGATGCCGCCGTATTATTCGGGGCCTATTTCGGCAGCAAGTTAGGCCCTGTATTTGGCTGGCAAAATGCTTCGCATTACGGGCCTGACCGTCTTATTAATTACCTGTATCCTTTTGTTACCATCGCTATACCCAACCTTTTTTTTACTTCCGCATTATTCTTTGGGTTAGTGGCCGCAACGCGAAATGTAAAAGTTATTTATACCAGCGGCATTTTTATGTTCCTGGGTTATATGATAGCCAATTTTTTTATCGGTTCTTCATCAAGTAAAGCGCTCATTTACCTGGCAGACCCCTTTGGCGTTAATGCAGTGAAATTTGAGAGGGGGATGCAAACGCTTGAAGAGAAAAATAACTCGTTAATGGGCATTCACGGATTGTTTTTGTGGAACCGTATAATATGGACAAGCGTTGGCTTAATAATAATCCTGTACACATACGCGAGGTTTAATTTTGAAAAATTCTTCAGCGGCAGAAAAGATAAAAAAGCATCAAAAGAAAAAGCATCAAAAAAATACAACCTGCCAACACTTAATATTCATTTCGGCAAAGGGTATAGCAGGAAGATATTGTTTACCCTCACAAAAATTGAAGTGCTCAATATTATCCGCGATACCTATTTCTGGCTTATCATTGGCGGCGGCGCAGCTTTTCTATGTATGGTATTTTCGCACGGCCCGGGCCAGTTTTGGGTACCCGATTTTCCCAGGACCAGCATGATACTTTTCATCTTTAACGATAATTTTCTCTTCTTTATCTTTTGTATCATCATGTTCTACACAGGCGAAACCATTCACCGCGAAAAAGTAACCCGGTATGCTTTTATAAACGATGCATTGCCCCCTCCCGATCTTATATTAAATTTTGCAAAAGTATTAAGCATACTATGCCTCGCGCTTTTTTTAACGGTACTGCCAATGGTTATAGGCATTGTGGTACAGGCTGCGGAAGGTTATACGCAATTCAATTTGCCCTTGTATATAAGCACGCTCTTTGGCATTACATTGCCTAAGTGTGTTGAGATGGTGATGTTGGCTTTTATGCTGCATATATGCATTAACAACAAGTTTGCGGCGCTTGGTGTTGGCATTGCATTGTGGACGTTGTTTTTATTGGCTGATGTTTCAGGCTGGTTTTCTTATCATTTATTATTGTACTCATATACGCCCAACTACGGCATATCTGACTTTGACGGCGTTGGCCATATGATAAAACCCATATCATGGTTTAACCTGTACTGGCTGCTGTTTGGGGGTTTGCTGCTGGTATTGGGGTATTTATTTTATGTACGGGGAACCATATCATCATTTAAGGAAAGAGTTCAGCTTGCTAAGGAACGTTTCAGCGCTAAAACCCGCGTTACAACTTATGTTTTACTAGCGCTATTCCTTGCAACTGCCGCGTATAATTATTACAATGTTGACTACCTGAATGCCTATTATACAAGAGCAGAAAATAAAGAGCGTGCAGCAACAGCGGAAAAAAAACTAAAGCATTTTGAAGATATGCCCTTACCAAAAGTAACCAACATAAAAATATTTGCCGACCTGTATCCCGCCGAACAAAAAGCAACCTTCAAATCGTATGTAACACTTGTAAACAAAACGGCTATTCCCATCACTCAACTGTTGTTAGATGGCGACAATGTTACAGACTACTCTATTAAATATAACGGTGCTGATATTTCATACACAAACCCATTACTTTTTAAAAGAGGGAAATTTAACTTTTTAAGAGTAAAGGATGATTCGTCATCTTACAGGTTATACCAGTTGCCAAAAGCGCTTGCGCCAGGTGATTCAGCAATATTCGAAGTTAATTCAGTGAAAGAATACCATGGGTTTGGTAATTATTTTTATGGTGCCGACCTAATGCATAACGGCTCGTTTTTTGGCGATGGCCTGCCCGGCCTGGGCTATGACGATGATGAAGAATTAACGGATGAAGAAGACCGGAAAGAATATGGTTTGCCCAAAAAAGAAGAAGAGTTTCCGGAAGATGAAGATTCCGCCGGCACGCGTATGCTGTTAGAGGGGCCTTCCAGCAGCCTTATTAAATTTGATTTAACCATCAGCACCCCGGAAAGCCAAATAGCCCTGGCTCCGGGCGATCTTGAAAAGCAGTGGCAGGAAAACGGAAGGAATTACTATCATTATGTGTCAAATCAACAAGGCGCTTATACAGGTTTAGGTTTTGCATCCGCGCGCTATGGGGTTCTTAAGGATACTGTAAACTTAACTAACCAGCAACCTGTAACAATTGAGTTTTATTATCAACCTGGGCATGATGCCAACCTTCAGCGTTTTATGGCATCTTATAAAGACGGATTAAGATATTTCACTTCCGTTTACGGCCCCTATCCTTTTAAACAAATGCGTGTAGTTGAGTCAACAGAATTTACAGCCAATTACAACTCTGCCGCGGCTCTTGGCTTGTTTTCCGAGCGCTTCGGGTGGAACGCAGATTTTACCGGCCAGTGGGATTATATTTATTTAACATCGGCGCAACAGATGGCCAGACAATGGTGGGGAGCGCAGGTTTCGCCCAATCATACAAAAGGTTCGCAAATAATTGTTGACGGCCTTGCTAAATATGATGCATTACTGATGATGGAGAAAAAATTCGGGAAGGAATACATGCGCCCGCTTGTTAACCAGCAACTGGATTTTTATTTGTGGAACCGCGGAAGAATTGCGAAAGATCAAAACCCGGTATTGAGGTCAGACAAGTGGGCTGAATTTGATATTAAAACGGGCTTTGTTTTATATGGTCTAAAAGACCTTATCGGCGAAGACAGTGTGAATGCTGCTTTACGTGAATTTTACAATGCCTATGCCTTCCGCAATACGCCCCCTTATGCAGGAAGTAAAGACTTGTATAGTTTCATAAAAAAACACGTGCCGGATTCACTGCAGTATTATCTTACCGATACATGGGAGAAGATAACATTTTATGATAATAAAATAGTTGCGGCTACAGTAACACCTCTCGGTAAAAACAATCAATATAAAGTAAGTATTAAAGTAAATACGAATAAAATATACCAGGACAGCAATGGAAATGATTCAGTAGCGTCAATGAACGACTATATAGATATTGGCGTATTTGCTGCTGACAGCAGCAAGGTTAAGGGGCGCAACAATACCAACCTGCTATACCTGCAAAAGCATAAGTTCACCTCGGGTGAGCACACCATTGATATTATAGTAACCGGCAAACCTGTAAAAGTAGCCATTGACCCCTATGTAAGATTGATAGACCGTAACATTGGTGATAACTGGAAGGATTTGTGATGTGTATAAAGCTACAAAACCCCGGGCTTTAGCCTCGGGGTTGTAGTTTAAGTGATCGTCATGTCCCGCAATGAGCAATACATCCCAACAAATTGAAAGGGTTAAAAAGAATGCTATTTGTTCATAAAATTTATCTCCTTAGGGGCTTTTAGGATTTGCATACATTTTACGCCTTTATTAGTGAAAACACCAAACATCGGCAAAAACTAATCCGCGCCGGCTTTAAGAAAATTGCCATTTGCATCAAATATCAAATCCTTTCCTTTTACTTCTGCTTCATAAGTAATACTGCCATCTGCATTGGTAATTTTACCTGCTTCTTTAATTGAACTTCCTTTGTAATGAGCTTTTACATAAGTTGGGACAGATGCAGGCAACTGTGTTACCGGTATAGCCATCTCGTATTCAACAAAATCGCCGGCCGGTGAAAATTGTGCAGAATTATCCTCCCCCGATTTACCGCCCCAGTTGGCTTCAAAATTGCCCCCTTCTTTTTCCCATGAAACTTTGTCCGTAGTTTGATATTTTTTTGCAAAAGCAGTTTTTACAACATCGGGAACATCTTTTGCCTTAATATCCTGCGCTTTTACAGCACTTGTTATTAAACCCGCACCGAGCAATGCGCCTAACATAATCTTTTTCATAAATTACATTTTTAGTGATCATCAAACCTAATGTGAGAATCTGTTGGAATTTTGAATTAAGGGGATCGCAGAAGGTCAATTGATTTTTACAACATACTCAATTCTCACAATTTCCTGTAGCTTATTACTTTAATAGCTGTTATGCCGCACCGGGTAGTGCTTTGGTAATTTAATGAAACGCGTATAGGGAATTTTACATTTTGTGCGAATTTGAATATCGTGGGATTATCTATGGCAACATTGCTGGTATCGGCAACTCCCGTAAAATGAAAAAATAAAGCTCCGTCGCACACATTGGGGCATTCTGCAAGGCTAACACATTCACTAACATTAATACCGGTGATCACACCTTCATTTTCCAATAAGTTAGTGTTCTTTTTGCAGGAAAGAAAACCAGCTAAAATTATTATTGCGGGCAGCCAAATTTTCATAACATCATTTTCTTAGTGACCCGGAAAGAGGGCTTTTCGTTGCACCATCATTCATATAATCAAAGAAGCCGGGTTTTTAAAACCTGGCTTCTCTAATATAATGTTCTCTTTCTTCTCTTTTTATTCTCTTAGCTATTATTCTCCTGCTACCCCTCCGGTGCAGCCTGCCCGCCATTATCCTGCTGATCTTCCTTTTCTTTTTTAAACTGCAGTTTACCAAATTTCCAGGTAAAATTAATACCAATAGAGCGGAAAGGCACCAGGCGCACGGCGTTGGTACTAAAATTGGGGCCGAATACGGCCGTTTTCTGGCTAACATATTCTGCAAAAGCATTGTTTGCAGTTAAAGCCAGGCTTCCCTTCTTATCCCAAAACTGTTTGCGCAGCGCAATACTGTAGGATGTGAAAGACGGGTATATCCCCTGGGCCTCATGCCTGGCAGAATTAAAGTTGCCAAAAAATTCAGCTGCAAAAGTACTCGCAAACTGGTAGCTGAAATTCATATTGATGCGGTAGTTAAAACTATTTGAGTTATAACCGGGATCAATTACATTGATCGTATGCCTTTCAAAAGCGAAAATATTAGTTCTTATGTTGAATTTTGAATTGATGTGCAGGTCGCTGAAAATAGACATCCCCACATTTTTCTCAAGGCCAATATTCTGGTTTTCGCTCAAAGCAACATTGTGATAGACTGTATTGCCAACAATAAGCGAATCGTAATATACAATATAAGGCTGTATATCGTGATTAGATGTGCGGTAAAAAGCGGTAACCATAAAAGTGCCGGCTTTATCAAAATCCTTTGAATAACTTAACTCAAAACGGTAGCCTATTTCGGGCTGAAGATAAGGATTACCGGAAGAAAGGTTCTTGGGGTCATTAGTATTAATAAAAGGGTTTAGGTCGCGGTAATCGGGCCGCTCAATGCGTTTGGAAAAATTTAATTTAAGCGTTTGGTCATCCGTTATTTTCTTCATGAAAAATATAGACGGCACAAAAGTATTGTATCCGTGCGGCGGAGTTTGTTGCTGTGCATTGGAGAAAAAAGCGTCAATATCAGTTCGTTCATAACGCCCGCCTATTTTGGCGTCAAAGAGCTTACCAACCGGAAAGCTTAATTCGCTGTAAACAGCATATACTTTTTGATGATAGTCGAGTGAATTGGACAAGGTTGAATCATACAGGAAAGATTTTGGCGTTGGCTGAAAACTTGTTACACCTGCAGAGCTTGTAATATCCCTTGCAGTAAATTTGCCGCCCATGCCCCAGTTAACATCCTTCTTTAAAGGTTGTACATAATCAATTTGTGCCTGCGTTTCCCTTTCCTTGCCCGGGTTAATACTGTTGGTGCCATAAAAAAGGCTGTCGCCAGGCTCCGCATATTGGTTATTATATGCAGTGCCGTTGTTGTTGCCAAAACTTGTATTCACACTCATTTCCAATTCCTGGTCCTCGTTATCAAAAGTTCTTTTATAATTCAGGCTCGCATCAATATTGTGAAAATTAAATGTACTGTATGTATTGCTTAAAGAAGCTATGCTTGAAAGGATGGCCCCCAACCCTCCATCGGCAGTTGTTGTTTGCAACTGGTTAATGTAGCCTGAACTTTTGTTGCCGAAATTGTCATAATTCAGCGATCCTGAAAAGCTGTTTTTCTTTTTATAAGTATAATCAAAACCAATATTCGATTCAACACCATGCCTTATAAACTGGTTGGTCCCTTGCTGGTGCAACAGTACGCTGGTATTTGTACCGGTGTCTGTTGACAACCTGTCTGAAGTGCTTGGTGTTTCAGCTTTAAGCCTGGCATTACCACTAACATTAGCATGAAAACCCCAATCTCCGGTACGGGCATTAATGTTAACGGAGCCGTTCTCCTGCCGTGTACCTGCGGTTAAAGAAATATTGCCGTTGATCCCTTTAACGGTACTTGTTTTCAATATAATATTAATAATGCCACCCAGCCCTTCAGCGTCGTATCTGGCGCCGGGGTTTGTTATTACTTCTATGCTTTTTATCTGGCTGGCCGGTATAGATTCCAGTACATCGGTTATACTGCTTCCAAACGCCGTTGAGGGTTTGCCATTTATTAAAAACTGTATGCTCGTGCTGCCTGCAAGCTCAACATTGCCATCCACATCAACTGATATTTGAGGCACTTTTTTTAATACATCTGTAGCCACACCACCCTGCGATGTAAGGTCTTTTTCGGCGTTAAATACCATTTTATCAATCTTGTTCTCTATTACTTTGGTTTGTGCTGTAACAACAACCCCCTGCAATGTTGCTGTAGTTTTTGCCAGTGAAACAACGCCAATATCTTTTGAAAGTGTTTTGCCATTTATGCCAACATTGGCGATTGATTTTTTTCTGTAGCCGATAAAATCAATTACCACAGTATAGTTGCCGGGTGCAACATTATCAATCACAAACTGCCCTTTGTTGTTGGTGGTAATGCCGTTAACGGGGTTATCATTTCCCTTAACATACAGGGAAATCGTTGCATACTCAATGGTTTGCTGTGTAGTTGAATCAATAACCTTCCCGGTAATTTTACCGGGATTATCCTGTGGTTTATCTTTTTTTTGAGAATAGCCCAAAATACAAATACCCAATAAAAAAATTGTAATAACACCTCTCATCTACGCATAAGTTTAGTAAAGCCCAAAATTGAACTATCATTCTGATTAAATTTTGAAGAGATTTTGATTTTGAGAAGATGTGCATGATTCTTAGGTAGAAAGGCGAAAAATTTCAGTGAATTAAAAACTATACATCTTGTAAAAACCATCGGCTTTTTAAATAGTAAAAGAATTGTTAAATAATATGGGCATTTAACATTTTTTTACAACGGTGTTTTCTTTTTTGTGGGTTTAAATAAAAGTTAACCCCAGATTCCTGAGAGTTAGCTTTTGGCGCTCTCTGGATTTAACAATGAGAGCCAGATTTCATCCGGAATTCATAGTACACAAGCACAAGCTTCACCACAACACTTCAGCAGATTCCGACAGTTTTACCCACACACAAAAGCTATTAATAAAAACTTCGGAATGACAATATAGTGGTGCTCTTTGCGTCTTTGCGTCTTTGCGTGAAATGCCCTTCACCACAAAACTTCAACAGATTCCCGTGATTTTATCCGCACACAAAAGCTATGAGTAAACCCTTGGAATGAAAATGTCATCATTACTCATTCTGGTCTCTTTCAGTTTTATATAACTTTTGTAACATTTGTTACAGCCACCCGTTTAACCTGCAATTAAACTTTATCATTAATGCGCAGACTTCTACTATTTGCTTCAAGCATGTTGCTTCTTTCCCTGTTCAGTTCAACCTTATTCGCTCAACAAAATACCTATTCACCGGATCCATTCATATATCGCCAAATTGGTGGGGACACATTAAAGGCCTATGTTTTCAGGCCGGCAACACGCGGCAAACTTCATCCCGCCATTTTATTGTTCCATGGCGGTGCGTGGAGATTGGGCGAAGCAGCCTGGACCTTTCAGCGTGCCAAAGAATTTGCTGAAAAAGGTATCGTTGCCATATCCATTGATTATCGCCTTGCAAATAATGGCTTGTCGCCCATCGAGGGAGTAGATGATGCCTGTGCCGCTTTTGCATGGGCGCGCAGCCAGGCCAAACTACTTGAAATTGATACAAAAATGGTTGCAGGGTATGGAGTTTCTGCGGGCGGCCACCTGGTAGCCGCCGCCGCTACCCTGCCTGCCGTTAATGGTAAGGCAATTTCAAAAAATTCGCGCCCCAATGCAATCCTTCTTTATTCGCCTGCCCTCAATATGGCCCGCGACCCCTACTTTGATGCGCTTATGAAAGATAAAGGCGATCCAGCCATTTATTCTCCTTCGGAGTATATCAGCAAAAACCTGCCGCCAACTTTAATAATCCAGGGCGAACAGGACAGCATTGTATTTGCAAAAGATGCGAGGGCTTTCCGCGATGCGGCTGTTAAGGCAGGGGTAAATTGCAAATTATATGTATATCCAAATGTTGGGCACCTGTTAACCCGCAATATTAAAATTCAGTACAAAGACTTCGACTCCGATCCCGCCGACCAGGCAGATGCGCATCAAAAAGAAGATGATTTTTTAAAGTCTATTGGTTATATGTAGTGTGCATAACCACTCAGAATGAAAACATACTTTTTTTCTTTGCGCCCGAACCATCGGACTTTGCGTGAAATACCCTTCACCACAACACTTCAGCAGATTCCCACGGTTTTGCCCGCACACAAAAGCCATGAGTAAAACCTCGGAATGACAATATAGTTGTGCTCTTTGCGCCTCTATTTAGCTTTCAAAGGTGCTTCGGAGACCGTGTGATGAGTTTCCTCTATTAGATCGAGGGCCTGCGTTCGTTTATGCCCGGGTGGTGCTAAAACAAGATTGGTTTTCGACAGGGCCTGCCACAATATCCGGTTTTGAAACGCTATTGTTCCACCACCGCGTTTTCGCTGGGAGATCATCCTGTTAATATCGCCCACACAAACCCATGGCTCATGTACCGTGATACCCCATTTGGCATGGTCGTGGGTTTCAGGCCAGGCCCAGTGCAACCCCATCGGCCCCAGGTTAATATATTTTATATCAAAAGTTTTGTGTATGCCGTCGCTGTCTGCAATGGGTGGTATCGGCCCGCGTATCCAGGTTTCATCATCCATATCATCTTTTAGTGTTGGCCCTACCAGGTCGTTCCAAAAATCTTGATCCCACTCTTTATTTTTAGCGATCACCTTGAATGGCATGCCGCCAACCGATTTCAGGTCAATGATATCAGATGCAGCAGGCGGGTTGGGGTTCAGTGGTTGCGTCAGCAAATAAAGCGGGTCAGTTTTAGGCAGGTCCGCTGCATTGGGAAAATAAACCTGTGGTTCCTGGTGATTGGCCATTTGTTCTGCAATTTTGCCTGCTGTATCAATATCAAGAGAAACGCACATATACGTTTGTCCATATTTAGGGGTTGGGTCATTCACTGCACCCGGCTCAGCGAATTTTGGCCATGAGTGAAGCAGCCAATAGGCTGACTTTGAAGAAGTATCAAATGCAATCACACCCTTGGTATGCCCCTTATGCGCATCGTCCTTGCGTTTGGCTCCGGGCGGCATCTCATCATTGTAAAGTATCCATCCTGTTGTAGTCTCAGGGTTCTCAAAATTTTTGAACACAGAATCAAGCGTTAAATTAAGCGCCCCTTCGCCGCCATTAAGAACGTTTGGCGACCGCGCTACATTTCTTTTGTGAATATCAGGATTGGCGTCAATCGTTGCATCGTAATACACATATTCGTAGCCCGTTGCCTTATCCGTGCCTGCACCGGGATTAAGCTGCGGCACCTTATAAATAAACCACCAATCAACGGGTTTTCCATCTTCGTCAAGTGCAGAAATATTCATCATTACATTTTTTTAAGTGCGTGGGCAAGTAAATTATTTTTTATGACTATATATTTGTTGGGACAATAACATATCGCATTACGCCAATTTTATTAAACCATATCGCTTTTTTAAAATTAGCGTCACAAAGAAATATCTCATTTACTTCCAACCCCTTCTTAATTTTTTCTAATACATTTTTTTTGTTTACTTCTTTGGATTCTTTCCTGGTACTTATGAAATAAAATATCGAGTCCTTAAAGTATTCGCTAACTGCCTTACTAATAACATCTTCCTTCATATCATCCCCAACTCCGCAATATACCCACTCACTCCAATTAGCTTTGCCTTTCATATGATAACCTGCTGAATATATTAAACGAGAGTCCATTATTCAAAGCTAATAAAAAAGGCCGCATAGTGCAGCCTTAACAATTTTATTAAATACCTATCTTATTTCCCTATTAGTTTACCATAAGTCAATCTTGTACTACTTACATTCTTTAAAGCATCTTCAAATTTCCCCCGGCTATCCTGTTAGCTTTAGCCCTCTCTGAATATAATAATAAGAGCCATTCCGAATGGTCGGAGGCTTGGCGGATACTTTGCCGACGTTGACGGAATGAGACCTTTTTACCTGATTTAAAATAAAACAGCCGTAAGGCTTCTACCAAACGGCTGTAATAAAATTAATCTTTTGTTTTTCAATTACCAGCCCAAGCCCGATGTTTCGGGCTGGGTTATCATTAAAAATCCAAAGAGTGTTGCACTCTTTGGATAGCATTAATGCTTTTTATTTTACCCAACTCTCCGGCGAGCAGGGGTTAATTAAGTAACTGTTACTAATTGTTGCGTCGTTATACCAAAAACTTTTTGCACTAATCTTAATAACAATACCCCCCGCATTGACATTGGATAATATCTTTCCCTGCTTTGCCCATTACTTTAATATTAGCTTTCGTAAAAATATCTTTTAAATTGTTCCAGTTCTCTTCAGAGTACGAACAATCTCCTTGTATTCGTAGTATAAAATTTTGAGACAAAACAAGATAATTCCAGTCCTTACTAAGAATGGCTTCATCATGTGTTTGTTTCACAGTCGCCAATTCTTTAAACTTTTCTGATGCATCACTGTTGGATGTATATTGGTATATTGTTGCAATAAATCCTAACCTTGTATATGCTGCTATTTGCTTTCTTGATGCAAACACCAACGAAGTAACCCGCTTAAGTCCTTTATCCCTAAAGTGAATAGTGGAATAATCGTTTAGGATTTCTTTTCCTAACAATTCTTCTTTTTTGGATAATGTATAGCTACCTGAATACTTTTCAGTGTATTCCTTAACAAGTTTAACCTGACAACTGTCCTGACCTATGGAATAATTACAGGTACACAGAACTGCCACTGAGGTAATAAAAACTTTAATGCTTATTTTCATTGTACACCGTCCTTATTTATGATTTGATGTATTTCGACTTGCGCTGAAAATGATGATCTCCCTGCTCGCCGTAGCATGAAGATAAAACAAAAACTGTTGGCGCTATTCCATATGGCTGCGCCTACGGATCCTATACTAGCGCAGGTCTCCTGACCTGTGCTTAGCCGTTACTTAATTCATTTTATAGTGGTGTTACATTTTATGGGCATCATTAAAAATCAAATCACGTAATGTGTAGGCAGAGGTCGGGACTTGCGTTAGTCCAGGGGTTCCTTCGGCGATCTGTATTTTTTGATAAAACGCCTTCTGTGAAAGGCATTAAAGAAAAAAGCACCAGCTTCACCACAAAACTTCAGCAGATTTCCACGCCCGCCCGTGCCGGAACGCCAGCCTGACCGGACGGGCAGGGACGGGGTTTTGCTCACGCACAAAACTATAGTAAACCACGGAATGTCAACCCGCATCTTCTTTTCGCGCTCCCCTTTCCAACCTCATTGAAGACCTTCCCAAAAAAACTCGAAAAAATCTTTTCCATTTTTTGCAAATCTATACTAGCGCAGGTCTCCTGACCTGTGCTTAGCCGTTACTTAATTCATTTTATAGTGGTGTTACATTTCATGGGCATCATTAAAAATCAAATCACGTAATGTGTAGGCAGAGGTCGGGACTTGCGTTAGTCCAGGTGTTCCTTCGGCCATCTGTATTTTTTGATAAAACACCTTCTGTGAAAGGCATTAAAGAAAAAAGCACCAACTTCACCACAAAACTTCAGCAGATTTCCACGCCCGCCCGTGCTGGAACGCCAGCCTGACCGGACGGGCAGGGACGGGGTTTTGCTCACGCATAAAACTATGAGTAAACCCCGGAATGTCAACCCACATCTTCTTTTCGCGCTCCCCCTCCCCAAACCTCATTGAAGTCCTTCCCAAAAAAACTTCAAAAAATCTTTTCCATTTTTTGCAAATTTTATTTGTTTATTACTAAATAATTTAGTAAATTGTAAGCTGATCTTGTAAACAAAGAAATATAATGAACAAGGTAAATTGCAAGCTTTACACGATATGCTGTAAGCCTGAAAAACAGGCGTATGCTGTGGAGAGCGTAAAGCGGGTGGCCTTTGGTATTTTTCTTGCCGGAAATTGAAAACCAAAAAAAATGATTTATTTGTACGATTGTGTACGGTTTGGGTTTGGTTTATCGGGGCACTCCATTTTTTATAAGGGTTTGTCCGTACAAAAACGTTGTCATTGGCGTACCATTGTACGGATGGTTTTCGTCCTGCTGAACCCGCCTGCATCGGGCAGGTTTATTTCAGCATCTTAATAGAACGTGGGCAATGAAATAAGCGGTACAAACTTTGATAGCGACGCTTTCTATTCGGTCACTCTAATTGCGAGCTATCTTTCTTAGGTACTAATGAAGGAAGTATCGTCCTGCTGAACCCGCCTGCATCGGGCAGGTTTATTTCAGCATCTTAACAGAACGTTGGGCAATGAAATAAGCGGTACAAACTATTGATAGCGAGGGTTTCGACTCGGTCGTTGTGAGTTTTTTTTAAATAATTCGTGGTTAAAAAAATTCTATTCATTTAATACAAAAATTTTAATTCATGTCACCATAAAGGCCTAATATTTTACCGCTGCCAGATATTTATTTTGCGGTAAAATTTCAGAAAAAACACCCTTCACGCGTAACATTTTGTAACCTACCACGGTACTGTGCTTTTTGTTGCCATAACTGAACGGAAAGAAAGCACCAAAAAAAAGAAAATTCCAAAATACAAAACGCCTAAGTTCTGGAAATCAAGATCGCATAATAAAAAAGGCTTCTTTGCAAAGTCTCCCTCCACCGGAGGGTCCGCCGCGGCGGATAGAGGGAGGCCGCAGAAAAAACACCCTTCACGCGTAACATTTTGCAACGTACCCTGGTACCTTGCTCTTTGTTGCCATAACTGAACGGAAATTTATTGAGCGGAGCAAATTCAATGTTGGTGAAAACACGCAATAGTAGCTGAGAAATTTTTGCATGAAGCCTACAGTATGCGGCTTGCTGCGGTTTAATATCCTCTCAATCCCTGCCTGAATGACGCAGTCGGGCAGGCCCGCCTGAATGACACAGTCGGGCAGGCTATAAATCCCTCAAAACTTGTCCCGACAAATTCGGGATCACCGTTCAGACAAGTATCCTATAAAAATGTGGTTGATTGCCCAATATAGCAGGTGCAAGCCCCCACAGCCGAAATACATTGTAAGTAAAGCCCTTGACTTGTTTTATATCGCCAAAGGGGTTTTTTAAATGCACCAGGTGGTCAATAAAACTGCATATAAAAAAGATAGGTATTTCTATAGTATGCATAAACAGGTGAAACAAAAACCAGGCTGCGCCAAATTGTTTGCGTATGCGCACATGTTGGGAAATCAGTATTTGCAGGCCCTTTTTATCAAACAGGTTAGCATAGCCTTTACCCGAAGTTTGCATGGCGTTGTTGACCGCTTCGCCCTGCAGGTGGGTAGTGTACAGGTTGCCGTAAACGCACAACTCCCCCACCCTTTTTAATCGGCTGCACCATTCAATCTCTTCGGAGTACAGGAAAAAGTCTTCATCAAACATACCGGCTTTTTCAACTGCGCTTTTTTTAACCATCATAAAGGCGCCGTTTATCCAGTCAACCTTTTGTTCCGGGGATGCTATGGGCACATTGGTTTTTTTGACATTGATAGAAAACGCGATAGCGCGGAGCAGAGCACCCAAATATGGCAATGGCAGCAGGTGGTTTAAACCGCCTTTCATAAAATAATTGCCTGTTATCTGCGGGCTGCCATCTGCATTTAATAACTGAACGCTGCAGGCAACATAAGCGGACTGAATAAACCGGCTATAACATTGTTCTATGGCATCATCAGTTATAATAGTATCAGGGTTAAGCAGCAATACCACATCGCCTTTTGCTTGCTGCATGCCTTTATTATTGGCGCGTGCAAAGCCTGCGTTATAACCCATATCAATCCATTGCACAAACGGGAATT
Source organism: Bacteroidota bacterium (assembly GCA_013286305.1). Lineage (GTDB taxonomy): Bacteria > Bacteroidota > Bacteroidia > Chitinophagales > Chitinophagaceae > JABDFW01. Next base: position 15,855 of record JABDFW010000022.1, on the reverse strand, counting down.
GGGTGAGAGTGGCCTGTTTGCTGTTATCTTTTGAATCGTTATCAACAACTATCCATTCAAAAGAGGCGCCGGAGGCAAACTGCATAGCGCTTTGTATGCAGCCGGCTACATATTTGGCAGAACGGTAATTTACTATGATGATGGAGAGTGACAATAATAGATTACTTAAGATGTTGCCGCACGAAGATAAAAGTTGGCTGGTAACGCCAGCACAAAATTATTTCAACCGGCCGCGGGAGGTATTGAAAAGATAATTTGCCCGGAAATAAGAAATACCCGGAACACAGCAATGCAGGGCAAATCAGCCCTTTTTTAAAATAGTTAAATAATAAATGAATCTTTTAAGGAAAGTTCAGATATTTGGTGTCACTTACTTACTTTTACAAAAAATTACTATTTCATGAATCTTTTCGTAGCAGGTCTGCCTTACGACGTAGACAACCAGGAATTACAACAGATATTCGAAGAATATGGCACTGTAACTTCAGCTAAGGTTATTTTAGATAAAGAAACACAAAAAAGCCGTGGTTTTGGCTTTGTAGAAATGTCAGACAGCGCAGAAGCCCAAAAGGCTATTGCCGGCCTTAACGGCGCTCAGCTTGATGGTAAAACACTTGCTGTTAAAGAAGCTGAAGACAGAAGGTCTGGCGGCGGCGGTGGCGGCGGGTACAAAGGTGGCGGCGGCGGTGGCGGCTACAAAGGCGGCGGCGGTGGCGGCGGCTACAAAGGTGGCAGCGGCGGCGGTGGCGGCTACAACAAAGACAGGAACCGTTATTAATTTTATCTTTTCCACTTATCCAGGATCCAGGCTAACCTTTCAAATGCAATTTCCTTCCCGGAGATTAATTAGATGAAAAATTAGTTTGAGTTAATGGTAAGACATGTAAATATTTTAGGGGCAGTTTTAGCTGCCCCTATTTTTTTGCCTAGCTTCCAAATAAGTTGCAATAACCTGTATATACTTAATAAGTAAAGGGTTATTGAAGTAATTTTCAATAACCCTTAGCTTTAAAGGCAAGTTCGCTTCTCCTTTTATCAAGCCTTATTTGGCGGCTGCTTTTTTGGCTTTTTTGGCCATGGGCTTTTTAGCCACTGCTTTTGCTTTTGCAGGCGCGGCTTCCTTTGAAATTGCTTTTTTGGCAGGCAGCATTAAACCATCACTCAATAGCTTGCTGGCCTTTTTAATATGCTTTTTAAACTTTTTGTCGCTCAGGCCTTTTTTAAAATCAGCTAAAGCTGTTTCCAACTTTGCCTCAACCTGCAATCGTAGGGCTTTTTTATCCATGGTTAATTTTTATATTACAATTTGATAACATAAAAATAATGTAATAAAAATATTATGTATATTAAGTTTTTTAGAGTTTCCCACATATTTACGCAATTACCGGAAGATGGCATATAATACAACCATTGCCAAAAGCAATAGCCCGGCAAGTAAACGGGCATCCTGTATCCCTTTAAATTCGCCTTCGGTAACTACAGCCCATGGGCTTTTCCAGGTGCATTCCGCAATAGCTGCAGGGGCTGGTTTTGGAGTTAAGTAACTAACTATATAGTACATGATGCAATTGATACAGAATAGCCACCAGGCCTGCATCATAAAGGGAATGCCCCAACCATCGGTAATGTACATTTTACCGCTGATGGGCACATAGTCAAAACAAAAAACAACAGCACCCAACAGCGAACCAACAACCAGTGTAAATATGGCTGCCTGTTTTGTGCCTCTTTTACTGAATACACCCAGCAGGAATACTGTGGTAATGGGGGGAGCCATGGCAGCCGCAATTTTATTGATAGCCTCAAATATGCTGGTAAAATTACCCCCCTGTGTTGACCATATCATGGCAAGGACCATAATTGCCACAGCGGCAATACGCCCGTAAAACACCTGCTTCTTGTCTGAAATAGAAGGGTTTATGCGTTTTACAATATCCACCGCAACAAGGGTTGCAGAGCTATTAAGTGCAGCGGCCATAACGCTCATCAGTGCAGCAAGCAGCGCCGCCGCAACAACGCCTCTGAGCCCCGTTGGTAAAAGATGTGTAATGAGTACCGGTAAGGTTTGGTTTGCGTTGCCACCGATTATGTCTTTAAATAAAACATACCCGATTACACCGGGAAGGATAAGAATAAACACCGGCAATATTTTTAAAACACCGGCAAACAGCGGCCCTTTTTGGGCATCATCCATTGTTTTGGCGCTTATTACGCGTTGCACATGGGTTTGGTCTGCGCACCAATACCAAATGCCAAGAACAGGGTAGCCTAAAAAACATGCATACCATGTTAGGCCCGAATCCACGCCATTGGTGCTCAATCTTTTTATTGACGTGGCACTATGCAGCATACTTAGCTGGCCCTCTTTTAGTGCAGCTTTAAATGCTGCAAAAGAATGAATGCCGTGTTCGGGCAAGGCCAGTATGCCGAAGACAGTTACCAGGAGCGCTCCTGCAATAAGAATAATGGTTTGAATGGATTCGGTTAGCATTACCGCTCTCAACCCTCCTATCACAGTATATATTGCTGTTATAATGGAAATGATTATGATGGAAATAGTAGCATTAATGCCAAAAAACGATTGAAATACCACCGCACCAGCATACAGGCTCATACCAATGTGAATGAACAAGGCAGCAAAAATGCCCATAAAAGCAAGGAATGTTCTTGAGGCAGGGCTATATCTTTTCTCCAAAAATTCAGGAAGGGTTGATATTCTCGTTTTGAAATAAAAAGGCGCGAAGATGAGTGATAACAGGATGAGGGTAAAGACTGCCATCCATTCAAAATTTCCCCAAACAAAACCTTCATTATAACCCGATGCGGCCAGCCCAACCATGTGAATAGTGGAGATATTTGATGCAAAAAGAGCAGTACCAACAATAAGCCATTTCTGCCTGCGGCCGGCAAGAAAATAGTTATCGCCCGACATCTTGCTTTTTCTGACAGACCAAAGCCCGATAAACAAAATTCCAATAATGTAAACAACAATGATCACCAAGTCAGGTAAAGGAATTTTAACAGCATTCATATGGCATCAATTAGCAGTAGCTGCTAAATGTAATAATTATAATGCAATTAACCCTTTTACACAACTTCTTTATGCACCCGCTTGCCATTTCCAGTTGCGTATTTCGGGCATATCTTCCCCATTCGCACAAATGTACTGCCTGTGCATAATAAGCTTATCCTGCATTTGCTGCTTTAGATATGCCCCGGTGTTTCCTAATTGCGGCAGCCTGTCAATAACATCCTGCACAAGGTGAAAACGATCCATATCATTTAATACGGTCATATCAAAGGGGGTGGTAATAGTACCTTCCTCTTTATAGCCCCGTACATGAAGATTATGGTGGTTGGCGCGCCTGTAGGTTAACCTGTGTATAAGCCATGGATAACCATGAAAAGCAAATATTATTGGCTTGTCTTTGGTGAAGAGCATATCAAAATCATTATCACTCAGCCCGTGCGGGTGTTCACTGGCTGGCTGTAGTTTCATCAGGTCAATCACATTCACCACGCGTATTTTTAAGGCTGGGAGTTCAGACCGCAGGATGGAAACAGCGGCCAACGTTTCAAGCGTTGGCACATCTCCTGCACAACCCATCACCACATCCGGCTCTTCATCTTTATCATTGCTTGCCCAACTCCAAATACCAATCCCTTCTGTACAGTGAATATAAGCCTGCTCCATAGTAAGCCATTGGGGTGCAGGATGTTTGCCCGCTATTACCACGTTTACATACTGACGGCTGCGAAGGCAATGATTCATCACCGAAAGCAGGCAATTAGCATCCGGTGGCAGATACACCCGCACTATCTCAGCCTTCTTGTTCACTACATGGTCAATAAATCCGGGATCCTGGTGGGTAAATCCATTATGATCCTGCCGCCACACATGAGATGAGAGGATATAATTAAGTGATGCGATCTTTCTTCGCCAGGGCAAACCGTTGGTAACTTTCAGCCATTTTGCGTGCTGGTTGAACATGGAATCTACGATATGTATAAAGGCTTCATAGCTGTTAAAAACGCCATGCCTGCCTGTAAGCAGGTAGCCCTCAAGCCAGCCCTCGCACTGGTGTTCGCTTAAAACTTCCATTACACGGCCATCAGTACTTAAAAACTCATCATTGTCTTGCTTTAAACCTTCCCATTGCCGGTTGGTAGTTTCAAAAACAGCGTTTAGTTTATTGGACAGGGTTTCATCGGGCCCAAATATCCTAAAGTTGCGGTGGGGCTGGTTTAATTGTATAACATCTCTTAAAAATGTGCCCAAAACCAGCATGTCGGAAGCCTGCACATTTCCCGGCATCGGCACATCTACGGCGTAACGCTGAAAATCGGGCAGAATAAGTTCTTTTAACAATAAGCCCCCGTTAGCATGGGGATTTGCTCCCATTCGATGCTCCCCGTCCGGTGCAAGTTTAGCCAGGCCATTTCTAAAGCTGCCATCTTCTTCAAAAAGCTCTTCAGGCTTGTAACTTTTTAGCCACTCTTCTAATTGTTGCAGGTGGGCAGGGTTTTCCGCCGGGTCCGTAATGGGTACCTGGTGGGCACGAAACGTACCTTCCACCTGCTTGCCGTCCACCTCTTTTGGCCCTGTCCATCCTTTTGGTGACCTCAAAACGATCATAGGCCATACCGGGCGCTTGCTATTTCCCCTGATCCGGGCATCATCCTGAATTGCCTTAATACCGGCCATTGCTTTATCTAATGTAGCAGCCATAAGCTGGTGCATCTTATCTGGCTCATCGCCTTCTACAAAATAGGGCTTCCAGCCATAGCCAATAAATAAAGATTCTAATTCCTCATGGCTTATCCTTGCTAAAATGGTTGGGTTTGCTATTTTATAACCGTTAAGGTGCAAAATGGGCAAAACCACGCCATCAGTAACAGGATTAAGGAATTTATTGGAATGCCAGGCAGTTGCAAGCGGGCCTGTTTCAGCTTCGCCATCTCCCACAACACAAGCCACAATAAGGCCGGGGTTATCCAATACAGCGCCAAAAGCATGGCTAAGCGAATATCCCAGTTCGCCCCCTTCATGAATAGAGCCCGGGCATTCCGGAGATACGTGCGAAGGGATACCGCCGGGAAAAGAAAATTGCGTAAACAACTTTTTCAACCCTGCCTCATCCTGGCCAATGTTGGGATAAACTTCGCTGTAAGTGCCTTCAAGATAAGTATTGGCAAGAAGGGCCGGGCCGCCATGCCCCGGCCCTGATACATAAATCATGTTAAGGCCATATTGCTTAATGATGCGGTTTAAATGCACATAAATAAAGTTTTGCCCCGGTGTTGTGCCCCAATGCCCTAACAGCATTCGTTTAATATGTTCAGGCTTCAAAGGCTCACGTAATAATGGATTGGCATGAAGATATATCTGGCCAACAGAAAGATAATTAGCAGCACGCCAGTAAGCATGCATCTTTTGCAAAAGTTCGGTTGAAAGCGTGGTTTCCTGTTCTAAATTGTTTGGTGTTTGCATATAATATTTTTATTCACTTATCTAACAGTTTGGTAGCCATTTTGGCCATCATGTATTCTTCATCTGTGGGTATCATAAAAACAATAACCCTGCTTCCCGGTGTTGAGATCACCTGTGCATTTTTTTCGTTAGCTTCTTCATCAACCCCAATCCCAAAATGATCAAGCCCGGCGCATATCCTGGAACGGATAACGGGAGAATTTTCTCCTATTCCGCCTGTAAATACCAATATATCAAGCCCATTCAATACAGCCGTGAAAGCGCCTATCCATTTTTTTGCCTGGTAACAAAACAAGGCCACTGCTTCCGATGCTTCTGTGCTTGTACTTTCTTTTGCCAGCAGGTCCTGCATGTCGGAGCTTATACCTGACACCCCAAGCAAGCCAGATTGATGATTGATAATATTATTAAATTGTTCAGGGCTTAATTTTTCCTTTTGCATCATGTACCAGGCGACACCGGGGTCAAGGTCGCCCGGCCTTGTACCCATAACCATTCCACCTGCAGGCGTAAACCCCATGGTAGTATCAATGCTTTTGCCGTTTTGCACAGCTGCCATACTTGCCCCATTACCAAGATGGGCCAATATTACCCTGCCATTCGCAGCGTCGGGGCCTGCAATTTGGGGAAGCTTATCCATGATATATGAATAAGAGATGCCATGAAAGCCGTATTTCCGTATGCCTTCTTTATCAAAACGGCGTGGAACAGGCAATATGTTTGCTCTACGTGGGATAGATGTATGAAAGGATGTATCAAAGCAAGCTACCTGTTTCCAACGGGGGTATTTATTTTTAACTGATGTGATAAGCGCAATTTCGCCGGGCAAGTGATCGGGGTCAAACTGGCTTATTTCGTGTAATTCAGTCAGCAATGTCACTGTAATTATCTCTGTTTGGGTATGTTTCATCCCTTGTACTATTCTATGCACCGCCACGTCTTCTCCATCAAGCGCTCCCTGTTTCTCTAACCAATCCATTAAAAAAATAGCGGCGTGCTTAATATCAGCAGCGTTCACAGGAATTTTATTTTGCCCTTTCACCGTTAGTATGCATCCTTCCAGGCCAATTCTTTCAATTTTACCGGTTAATTTTTTTTGCAACGATTTATCGTATAATGCGAACTTTATACTTGACGAACCGCCATTAAGCACGAGCATATTTATTTGTTTTACTGGCAGAATGTATCTAAAGGCTTGCCAAATTCAGCGTGTGTAAAATTGATAATAATTATTTTCAGGGGTATTGCAGAGAATCAATCTAATTTATGATAGAAGTCATTTCTTTCAATAAGAAGTATATTTTTATAGTATCATGTTTAAAGAAAGACCTTTTTTAATTGTTCTCCTTTGTATTGTTGTTATCGCCATCACGGGTGTGTTGGAATATCTTCATCCAGGAACGGCCTTTCTTGATGGCGGATTTATTATCGCCATTTTGTTAACCTTACTTATAAAAAAAGATGATTATACGAAAATATTTGGTGTTGCTGGAATTGTATTTGTTATTATACAAGTATTTTACCGGCACGAAAATTATACTTTTCAGCAAATTATCATCCAGCACCTGTTTTCAGGCCTTATAATGGTGGTTTCTTTTATAGCAGTACTTCATGTAAAAAAACTATACCGTTCCATAGAGTCTGATCAAACACAAACAAACGCCCTTTTTGAACATGCTACAGAGGGCATTATATTAACCAATGGAAAAGGGGAAATTATATTGATCAATCCTGCTGCCCTTAAATTATTTCATTTTGAGCGGGCGGAATTAATTGGCAAGCCTGTTGAATTACTGATACCTCAAAGGGTGCATTCCGCGCATTTGGGATATCGCCACGGCTTTTATCAAAATCCATCTAACCGTACAATGGGGCACGGGAGAGACCTGCGTGCAAAAACCAAGAATGGTGCTGAATTCCCGGTTGAAGTAAGCCTTAGTTTTTATAAACAAAAAGACGAATTATTTGTGATCGCTTTTGTGGTAGATATTACATTGCGCAAAAAATCAGAGCTGGAAATGATCTCACAAAAGGAACAACTTGAAAAAATTACTTCAGACATGCGCCTTTTAAATGCAGATCTGGAAAGTAAAGTGGAGGAGAGAACGATGATATTGAAAGAAGCCCTGCAGCAATTAGAACAATCCCAGGAGGAATTAAGCGCAGCGTTGAACAAAGAAAAAGAACTGAATGAAATAAAGTCGCGCTTTGTAAGTATGGCCTCGCATGAATTCAGAACGCCCTTAAGCACGGTGCTTTCATCAGCCGCATTAATAGCCAGGTACACAAAAGAAGAAGAACAGGTTAACAGGGATAAACATATAAAACGTATCAAAGAATCTGTAAAACACCTGAACGATTTGCTGGAAGACTTTTTATCATTAGGCAAACTGGAAGAAGGGAAAGTTAAAACAAAAATAGGCGGCTTTGCTGTTAAAGAATTTGCCGAAGATATAACCGAAGAAATGAAGCCGGTTTTAAAAAAAGAACAATCGATCAACTTGGCTATTCAAGGCAAAGAACACTTTATAACCGATAAACGGCTTGTAAAAAATATTCTGCTTAACCTTTTAGGAAATGCCATAAAATTTTCGAGAGAGAACAGTGTTATAACCTTAAACCTGCACATTGAAGATGATTTATTAACCATACTTGTGGCAGACAGCGGTATTGGTATTTCTGAAGAAGACCAGCAACATCTTTTCAGCAGCTTTTTCAGAGGTGGCAATGCAGGTAACATACAAGGCACTGGCCTGGGGTTGCATATAGTAAAACGCTATACAGAATTGCTTAATGGTACCATAACTTTGCAAAGTACCCTGGGCGAAGGAACCACTATAACAGTTGTTTTGCCCTTGCTTTCTGGAGAAGTTTAACCCGGGCAAAAAATTTGGTATGCCTTTTCCTGTAAGTTTTATATAACGTTATTGTTTGTTCTCATCTCTGCCGGTATTATTTGGTTTTGCTGTTAATAGGCTAACACTTTTTTCTTCAACAACTAATGTTCCCTGCGGGGCTTTGCCATTTGGCGGGTTAGTACCATGCAATGATTTTACATAGCTGGCTACCTGTTCCAATTGCATGGGGGAAAAATCATCCTTCCAGCTTTTCATTCCCTTATCCGGCCATCCATATTTTATCGTCTTGAAAACATCGCTAAGTGTTCCGCCATGCAGCCAATAATCATCAGTAAGGTTAGGGCCTACACCGCCTTCCCCCAACATTCCGTGACAGGCAAAACAATTTGTTTTAAAAATGGTTTTGCCTGCGGCAAGGCTTGTATCTTCGCTAAGCATTCTTACAGTTGTTTCGTCAATATTATTTGCTGCTTTCTTCAAAAACGCTGCTTTGGCTTTTGCCGCTGCTATTTGGTGTTCCCGCATATCTGAAGACTGAGTATTTGATGCATATTGCATGTATAAATAAACACCTGCAACTATTATGGTACAATAAAAACCATATACCCATAGTGGTCGCAGGCGGTAATTCCGTTTTCTGCCGTAATTATGGCCAGGATCAATGGATATTTCTTCATGTAATGGCTTAAATATATTCATCTTGTCCCATAAAGAAACATGGGGGGGCATTTTCTGTAATCTTACTTCTGCTGCTACAGCTGCTTTACTAAAGACCCCGAGCATATATAACAATACAGCAACTATCAGCAGTTCAACAAACACCACACCGCATAACAGGACATATGCAGTTGCTGAAACGCCGCCTGTATCAGCAACTGCCGCAGGTGCAGCCGTTGCAGTGTTATCCTGGGCAAAAAGCTGTATTGAGCACAACAAGAAAATAAGGATGGCCGCAGCCTGCGGCTTTATATTTTTTTTCTGTTCTTCCGATTCTTTTTTCTGCTTTTGCAGGTATGGGCCTGCAGCGCCGGTAACCAGCCGTGACATAGAAAAAATAACCAGGGCAAGGAAAAAGATAATTATTACCACCAGCACTACAAAAGGGTTCGACATGGCTGAGGGTGCTTTTGGGCCTTCGGCAAAGACTGGTGCGGAATTAATTAATAATGCGGCAACAGGTAATAATATGAGTTTTACTATTTTATGTGAACGTAAGGGTGGTGAATAATCATCATCAAATTGCTTACGTTTTACTCCCCATAAAAAAGCAAAGAGGAATATGGTGGCTACGGCTATACCTGCAATAAGCAAGAGAATAAGAACATCCATGATTTTTATATTAATGACCAAAAGTATATTCCGTTTCCCCGGTTAACACTGATATTGATTAACCTTCTTTATGATTTTTATCATATTTACTTTTTGCGTGATAATGGTAACATTACATCCTCAATTATAGTAAGGTTACCTGCAGGAATCAACACAATTCAATATCAATTATATTAACTGTCAGGCGCTTATACCACTACTGACAAAACTCATGTGCCAAAGTGATGAGCCTCATTAAAAACGGTTTACATCAACAATACTTTTGATTTTTAAAATCATTTAAAATTTTATTTATGAGATCAAAATTTCAAATTAGCGGCCTCGCGATAGGGCTTATAATAATGTTTTTAGTTTTCTCCGCTAAAACGTATGCGCAAGCCAAACCATGGGTTGCTCCAAAAGAAGCAGAGAATGTAAAAAATCCTTTATCGGGTAATGTAAATGGATTGAGTGATGCCCAAAAGCTTTACGTTTCAACCTGTTCACCCTGTCATGGAGCAAAGGGTAAAGGCGATGGCGCAGCCGCAAGCGCGTTAAACCCCAAGCCGGCAGACCATACTTCAGTAGCTGTTCAAAACCAAACTGACGGCGCTTTATTCTGGATGATAACCCAGGGAAGAAATGCTATGCCGCAATACAAGGCCATTCTTACAGATGCGCAAAAATGGGAGCTGATCAATTATATACGGACACTCTCTAAAGCAAAAAAATAAAAAATGTCATTCTAAAAAAATGAATGCTTTAACAGAAAAACTAAAACCAATAAAAATATTATTATCATGAATCATTCAAAAAAGTTACTGCGACTTTTATTTTGTGCAATATGTATATTTTCAGGAAAATATACTTTATTGGCGCAGCAAAGCAGTGCCGACTCCGCGCTGCTTGACAGAGTATCAACACTTGAACAACAGGTGTCGGATCAAAAGCAGGGAGAAAGCCATTTTATGGTTGTTGGGCTTGCCACGGTAGGATTTGTTGCCAATAAAACCACCACTACCAGTAGTGGTATAAGCCAGAAAGTAAAAACAAACAGTATGGCCGATGCAGACCACTACGAGCTTAGCCCAATGCTATTGTGGCGTCATGGCAGCAACCTGCTGGTTGAGTTTGAGCCCTCATTTGATGGCTACGGTTTAGGCGTAAACTGGGCCGCTATTTCTTATTTCGCCACACCGGGTGTTATAGTGCGTGCCGGGTATTTTGTTTTGCCATTTGGTACATACAATAAAAGACTGGCCGCAGGGTGGATTGACAAAGTAGCCGGAGATCCTGTTGGCGTAGCTGACCTGCCACCCTCCAGCGATTTTGGTGTGGAGGTAGAAGGAGGATTACCTATGGGAAATATGAAATGGAATTACGATGTGGCTGTAACAAATGGTATGCAGTTATTGCCGGATGGCGAGTTACAGGGGGCAGGCATAGTTGACAATAACAAGAATAAAACAATTACTGCCAGGCTAGGATGGCTGCCTTTTCAAAATTCAAGCCTGGAAATTGGCGTATCAGGAATGTTTGGTAAGGTAGGCGATGCCGGGTCTGCATACGAAAACCTTAAAACCGATATGTATGCCGTTGATCTTAATTATGTACATAATATCAATCCTTTTCTTGTAAACATTAAGGGCCAGTATAATTTTATACATATTGGCGACGCGCAGTACGCTAATCCTGCAGATTCTTCTTCTTATACTTTTAAAAATCAAACCAATTCCGGGTTTGTACAACTATCGTTGCGCCCTACAGCAGGTGATAATAAAATAGTAAAAAACCTTGAGCTTGCATTTCGTTACGGCAATTTTAAAACACCGGATGCCTCTATGTGGAGCCAAACAACAAGTTCTTATGATATTGGCCTGGATTATTGGCTAAGCTGGCGTACTGTATTGAAATTTACCTATCAAACACAAAATATTAATAATACAGTGCCCGCAAAACTGGCAGGTGAAGCTAATATAGCAAAATCAAACTCATTCTTTCTTCAATTCTCAACAGAATTTTAAAATCTGAAATATGAAATTATTAAAAAAAATATCAAAAGCATCTGCATCAATAATTGCAGGTTTAATTATATGCATTGTTATTGTAATCACCGGCTGTAAAGCAAGCCAGGCAGTTGCTGCAAAAAGCGGCGCCCAGCTATGGGCCGAGAACTGCCAGCGCTGTCATAACACCCCTTCTCCCTCTTCTTTTTCACATGACCAATGGGAAACAATCGGCCTTCACATGCAAAGCCGCGCCTTAATAACTGATGATGAAAGAAATAAAATAGTAACATTCCTGAAACAAAGCAGTAATTAAAAATAGAATGGCATAACAGCCTGTATCATTTTTTTTAACAGCCAACCATGTAAATGTAGTTGGCTGTACTTTTGTGACCGGAATAACAGTGATATAAAAATGAAAGGCTAAAGTATTGGCTATCTTTGTTGCATAAACTGGCGTACCCGAATAATAAAATCATATTGATAAGTTTTGTATAAAAAATCACGGATACTACCGGGCTTCCATTTTTAAATCAACTAAACATAAAAAACTATGCGAACTATTCTTATAATTGATGATCACGACGATATAAGAGATAACATAGCCGAAATATTAAGCCTTGCCGGTTATAAGAGTATTACAGCCGAGAATGGCCGAAAAGGGCTGGAGGCGGCAATAAAGGAAAAACCTGACCTTATTATATGTGATATCATGATGCCCGAAATGGATGGCTATGGAGTGCTGCATTTACTTAGGAAAAATGAGGAAACTGCGTTTACCCCTTTTATATTTCTTTCTGCAAAAACGGAGAGAACCGACTTGAGGAAAGGGATGGATATGGGCGCAGATGATTATATTATGAAGCCTTTTGATGATATAGAATTGCTGAATGCGATAGAGACGAGGCTTAAGAAATATGATATACTGCACGATAAATATACGCCCGGTGAAAAAGGCGCCACTGAACTCATAAAAAAGTTGAACGGTTCGGGCATGCTTGATATGGATTTGAGCAAATACGATAGTAACAGGCTATCAAAAAAACAGGTATTGTATGGAGAAAGCAAACGGCCCAGGTACCTGTATTATATTACAGAGGGTAAAATTAAAACCTTTCGTGTACATGAAGACGGTAAAGAATATATTACAAACCTTTACACAACAGGCGATTTTATAGGTTATTTGCCCTTGCTTGAAAATAAACTGTATGATGAAACAGCCGAAATACTGGAAGAGGCAGAAGTGCTTATGATACCAAAGGATGAGTTCCTGGAAATATTGTATAACGACATGAATATCGCCGGCACCTTTATAAAATTGATCGCGCAAAATGTGCAGGATAAGGAAGAAAGGCTTATGCAGCTTGCGTATGGATCGCTGCGTAAACGGGTAGCCAAAGCCCTGCTTGATATTTATGCAAAGTTTAGCAAAGATGATATTACCCATAAACAGATAAACATTTCAAGGGAGGATATTGCCCAATACGTAGGTACAGCAACAGAATCGCTGATAAGAACGCTTAGTGATTTTAAAGCTGAAAAATTAATTGAAACAGTGGAGGGCAAAATAAGAATAACAAATTCGGAAAAACTCCAAAACTTATTGTACTAGGTTAGCTGGCACGTGAATTAGAAATTTCCCTGCCGTGTTCGTTTTGCTGGCTTAATGTCCAGTTTCCGGTCATATTTGTTTCCATCCATATATTACCGCTTTTGCGCAATACACGAACCTTCAATCCCAGTTTATTCATAAATGTTTTTTCAAGCTCATATACTGTAAGGGCATTTGGTATTTCTATAAAACAATCAGTAATGTTTTTGTTTAAATCGCCCATGGTAAAACCAGGTTTCACAAATTTATTGGCCTGCACACCCTGTTGTTTGTACAATTCGTAGTTGATTTGCAAAAATTCAATACGCAGGTATTGGAAAGCATTATTAAAATCGCTCTGCACGTCTTCTATTTTCCTGTTATATTCAATTTCAATTTTCATAATAATAACTAACGCCTTACTTGTATAGATCAAAAGTATTTCAACCTGTAAACAAACTAACTGACTTTATAACACATTAAACCTGATCTTAGTCATTAAAAGTTATGACTTGATATATAGTTGAGTAAAATCATCCATAAACATGATGTGTTTCAATAATATAAAGACCAACCAGGCTTAGGTTTGATTATATGAAAGAGATACAGGTATTACTTGAAAAGTATAATAAACCGGTGCCGAGATATACAAGCTACCCTGCGGTACCATTCTGGTATTCATTCGACGAAATTCATGAAGAAAAATGGAAAGAAGTTATTAAAAATAAATCACGGCTCTTCAACAATCAAACGGGTATGAGCCTGTATATACATTTGCCTTTTTGCGAAAGCTTATGCACTTATTGCGGTTGCAATAAAAAAATTACCACCAATCATAATGTTGAAGAAGAATATATTGACCTGGTTTTAAAGGAATGGCAATTATATTGCGGGCTGCTTAATGAAATGCCCGTGATCCGCGAATTGCATTTAGGCGGCGGTACCCCTACATTCTTCTCCCCTGCCAATCTGCAAAAGCTAATGAATGGGTTATTAAATAATGCTGTTGTTCACCCACAAAAGGAGTTTAGCTTCGAAGGCCATCCTAATAATACCACGAAGCAGCATTTACAAACATTATTTAACCTTGGTTTTACCAGGGTGAGTCATGGCGTACAGGATAACGACCCGGTAGTACAGCGTGCCATCAACCGCATACAACCCTTGTCCAACGTGCGGGCGGCAACTGAAAATGCGAGAGCCGCCGGGTACAGATCAGTAAACTTTGACCTTATATATGGGTTGCCTTTTCAAACATTGAAAAGCATGGAAAAAACGATTAAGGAGATAATTCAATTAAAACCTGACAGGATCGCTTTTTATAGTTATGCCCATGTACCGTGGAAACAAAGGTCCCAACGATTGTTTGATGAATCTGATCTTCCGGGTGCAGGTTTAAAAATGCAGCTATACATGCTGGGCAAAACACTCCTGGCCTCTGCAGGATATACTGATATTGGGATGGATCATTTTGCCCTGCCGCATGATGACCTTTATAAAGAATGGCAAAAAAATAACCTGCACAGAAATTTTATGGGGTACACCATTACCCACACAAAAATATTATGCGGGTTAGGCGTATCTGCAATAAGCGATTTTGATGGCGCTTATGCCCAAAATCATAAAGAGCTGGAAAATTACTACCGCAGCATTAATAATAATAAACTGGCGGTTACTAAAGGGTATTTTCCAAATAATACCGACGGAGATATTAAGCAATATATTCTTGACATTGCCTGTAAGGGGCAAACAATTTTGCAGCCTAAACATGATGAACTACTAATGGAGTTTATCCTGCCAAGCCTCCTCGAACTGGAAAAGGATGGCCTGGTAACTATTGATGGTAACAGGTTGAAGGTAACTAATATCGGTAAGCACTTTATCCGTAACATTTGCCATGCTTTTGATGTATTTGAACATTCTGCAAAAAGCATGGAAAGCAAAAATGTATTTAGTAAGGCAGTATAAAGTTATAAACAAGCTGCGTGGGTAACAGGCAAGTTAAAATGATCGTTACATTAGCTTGCATAATACCAGGGTTTATCTTCTTTTTCAAACCTTCCTGTTTTTTCTTTTATTAAAATACGATAGACTATTCCTTTAATATGATCGTAATCGGAAGGAGGAAATGGCCAATGGGGAGATAGCTGCACTGTTTTACTTGCAATAAACGGTAATGACCGGCCTAGCAATATTCCCAACGCTTTATTCCTTTCTTCTTCATTGGCTAATTCTTCAAATACCCCCTGACAAATAACACTTTTCCAGTTAGCCATATTAGCCAGGGAATCAACTTCGAAACAAACCGATGGGTTTTGGCGCATCAGTTTAATTTTCATACCCTCATCAGTATGGCCGTAAATATATTTTCCATCATACGCAAAGCTTATAGGTACTATATAAGTAATGTTATTTGCGTGACAGCCTAAGCGGCCTACTACATGCTCTTTTAATGTTTCTTCTATTTCAACATCAGTTAATTGTCCGAACATACTGTTTTTATTTTATGTGAAATTATTTAATGATCTGCTTGTGAAGAATGATATTGCTCAAAGGGGAAATTGACAATTATCATGTAAATTTTTCCAGCATCGATCATCC
>JABDFW010000021.1 GCA_013286305.1 Bacteroidota bacterium | reverse complement strand
GGTGTAGGTGATTATTTTCCTTTGCGCGCGAGTTCCAACCTTATACCATTTCCTTTTTTTAAAAATGCAGTGAAAATGATCACAAAAGAACCAAATATTCCTTATTTACTCATTGCTTCAGGGATATATTTATTGGCTTACTACTTTATATGCAAACGTAAATTTGAGACAGATGATCTGTAAATAAATTTCATTTCGGTTTACTTATAAGCGCTTCAACTGCAGTTTCAATAGATGGATGCAAAAATTTAAACCCCGCTGCCATGATTTTCTTTGAGCTTACGGTTGTGCTTTTAAGCACTTCAATGCTCATTTCACCCAAAACTATTTTTAGTATAAATGCGGGGACGGGCATAGCAACAAAAAAATTACCATGCAATTGCTTTGCTATTTGTAATACAAGCGTTTTATTATTTACCGGTTTTGGCGCTGCCGCATTATAAATACCCTCCAGTTTTTCATTTTCAAGGGCGTATAAATATATCCGGCAAATATCCTCTATATGTATCCAGCTTATTGTCTGCCTGCCTGTACCTAATATTGCTGCAATGCCGGCCTTAAGCGGCTTTCTAAATTCTGCAAATGCACCACCATCATTGCTTAATACAATGCCGGTTCTTAGCCTCACCAGGCGCTTGCCCAGTTCCATTACCGGTTCAATACTTTCCTCCCACAAAAGGCAGGTATTTCCTAAAAAATCGTCTGTGGGTTTTTCACTTTCGCTAAACCCTCTCTTTAAAGATTCTGTCGTGTCCGGTCCATACCAGCCAATGGCGGAAGCGCTTATAACAGCTTTCACTTTATTATCATTTTCACGCAAAGCCTTTATTAATAAAGCGCTGCTTTTAGTGCGGCTTTCAACAATTTCAGTTTTTCTCTTTTCTGTCCAGCGTTTGTCCGCTACACCGGCGCCTGCGAGATGAATAACATAATCGGTATTTGTAACGGCGTTTTTATCTATCTCACTTTTTTCTACGTTCCAATAAGCATAATGCAGGCCGGCCTCTTTGTCTTTTATTTCACCGTTTATTAAAGACTGCTGCCTGGTTAAAATAATTACATGGTAACCTTTTTCCACAAGCATTGAAGATAAGCGTTTACCAATTACTCCTGTGCCACCTGTAATAAGTACTGAAAGCATATATTTTTTTTTAATCGAAGGAATTAAAACCTAAAATGTTACATTTTACCCGGCTTATTTCCTGTATAATTGATTGCAAAACATAGCAATACATTTTTAAGTGACTATTGACGCTGCTTGGTTGACCGAATATAAATGTTAATGTAATTATAAAATGCATAGAAATTATTAGCAGGCATAAATGTTGTTTTTGAAACTGATAGATCACAGAAAAACACCACTAAATTGTAATTTTATGTTTGCTAGTCTTTCCTGTATCAAATACAGGAGCATAATTGCTTTTGCAATAATGCTAAGTTCATACCCAGCCATAAAGGCTCAAAAAATATTCTTCTCTTCAAGCGAAAACGTAATCCTGCCTGAAGCTGAAACCGCAATTATCGGCAATGTTTCATCAAACACCCTCGTTTGGGAATATCAGCCCCAGTATCATAATTCGGTGCTTCTTGTTTATGATGATCGCATGAAACTTAAAAGGCGTGAAAAGATTAACGTATTTCTGTCCGAGAATGTTTACCAGTTTAACTTTATCAACAGGAAAAACAGTTTTTCGGTCATTGCGCAAATATTTTCAAAACATAACTTCTATTGCCAATTAGCGAATTTTAATGGAGCAGGAGAATTATTACAACCTGTTGAAACAATATTATCAACAAATATTTTAAAAAACAACTACCCGGGTGGAGGATACGAAGTAGTTATAGCCGATAATAAAAAATACTTTGCGCTTGTTAAAGACATACTTAACTCATCTGCGAAACAAATGCAGCTCGATTATTCGTTATACTTTTTACAGGATAATGTAAAAAATCTACTGCAAAAAACAATTTCAATTCCTTATTACCAGGACTTTAATATCACATTCTCCCCTATGCGCCTTGATAATGCAGGCAATCTTTTTTTCGCGGAATATATTTCTCAAAACACCGATACGGGCTCTCATTTAATAATATATAAATCCGCTGCAAATAACAGTGAGTGCACAAGCAGTATTTGCGACTTTACAAATAAGTACTTAACCGATATAAATATTAAATTGAACAATCTTAAGCAGCAATATATTATTTATGCATTATGGTATCAAAATCATCGCACATCTGCCGCTAAGTCAGGCACCGAAAAAAAAGGAGGCGTCTTTAGCTGGGTGGTTAATGAGAACCTGGAAAGTTTAAACACCGATACTTTATATACAGTGCAAAATTTTACCGACATTAATTTACAAAATAAATATAGCCAAAAAACAGCCGCGAAGGATGTAATTGCTTTAACCGACAATAGTTATACAATTGTGCTTACAAAAGCTAATAGTTTACAGGATAACCTGTATGCAGCGAATAATGACGGGCTTGATTATAATTACTCAAATTTAACATCCGGTCCGTCAAATTTATTTGAAGCTGCCAGCAATGTTTCTTATGATGAGTATAACGCTCCCGGGTATTATACTCCAAATAATCACAGGAATTTTAAACCTAAAAAAGATTTACCACAGGATAATATTAATTCAACTATGTCTTTATTCCGCATAAATGGCAGTGAGAATAAAATAATGTGGTCACAGGCAGTAAACAGCGGTGATGATGCTGATGCCTTCACATACGTATCAAAATATGCTTTGATCAATTCTGGTGAAACACTTAATTTTATTTGTAAAAAAATACTGACAAAAGATAAGGAGACGTTTGTACAAATAATTCTTGACCCCGATGGTAATATATTGTCAAAACCTATTATGACAAACAATGATGATTATGAATTACTGCTTGACCAGGGAGTGCAGGTTGATGAAAATTCTATGATATTCCCATGTAATTACCGTAATAAGAACCTTGCATTTGCTAAACTTGATATAAGTAAGTAATAGTGTCTTAGGATGAATTTTGTGTTAACGGAAAAAGTATTGATAACCCGGTGCTTTGGGCATAAATATTAAGTTACAGGTATTTTGTTTTAATAATATTTAAATGATGCAGTTCATGCCCTGCAATATGATAGGCAGCCGCACGAACACTCATGGCATGCTCATCTGCTATACCTGAACGCATAAGATCATCATCGTTAAAACTTTCAAATAATAAAACTGTTGAGCTTCTTACAGCATAGTATTCCTCAAATATACTTTCAAGACTTCTTTCATTTGCCTTTGAATATGGCACATAATCGTCCTGCGCAAAACCTGGTAAAACTGTTTTATCATTTCTGGCAATGCGCAGTGCTCGGTATGCATAAATACGTTCATCATCTATAATATGCAACAGTATTTCCTTAATAGTCCATTTACCCCTTGCATAAGAATAGGTAAGTTTTTCTGCAGGTAATGAATAAATTAAATCTTTTAGCTTTTCAAAATTACTTTTTAAATGTTTCAATACAAGCCCGTCACCAGGCAACAGGCATATATAAGCTATTGCGTGGGGGCTATATTCTCCTTCTTTTGGTTTTTCTATCACTTTCATAATACATTAATTTTAATCTTTTGCTGCATAAACATACAAAAAAATCCCCCGGAACGAAACCGGGGGAACAACTAAAACATCATATTCTCCGAAAGATTTAATCTGGTTTTTTGCCATCCAAAAATCTGTTAAGGGTAGAAATTTCAGCCTTATCATTTTCTTCTTTTTTATTAACGCTAACCTTGCTGTAATAATTTTCTACCGATGTTAATGTGCTGCCAAACAGTTCCATATTTCTGCGCACATAAGCGGGCACATTTTCAAACTCGCCGGAAGCATCATGGTTTGTGTTCATATTAAAAGAAATATTTCTCAGCTTATTAATACGCTCCGCTGCCCGGCGCCTTTGATCTTCTTCTTCACTATAATCATTAACCGGCGGCTGTGAGAAAGATGATACCGGGGCAGCAGAAGGCGCTTCCGCCTCCTCCTTGATTGTTAAGGTAAACTCAATCGTCTCTTCGGGTACTAATGGTTGAAATTTCATCACCGGTTTAGACGCCTCCTCCTGCATTACGGGTTCCTGCTTCAAAGCAGGCTGCATTGGTTCTGCAGGTTTTACTATTGTTTGTTGCATTGGCCTTACTTCCCTGTTTGAATGGGAAAAATCCCGTTGCTCTTCGGAGTAAATATTAGCAGGCTTCGATAAAAAACCATTGCGTAAAGCAGGCTTGCTTTCAACTTGTTTTTCAACTAACTGCATTTGAAGCAAGGGCTCTGCCGGTTCCTGTTTTTTTGGTTGTTCAGGTTCTTTATGCTGCACAGGCATAACAACCGGAGGTGTTAATTCAAAAAAGATTGTTTTTGTTGGTTCAGATGCAGCAAATGATATAGGTTGTTTCGCCTCTTCCTGAAGTGCAGACACTTTAAGTGCTTCTGCCACCGCTATGCGTGGCGCAAAGGGGTCTTTATCTTCAAAAGGCAACGGTTGCTGGTTATACATTTTTTTCTCTTCGCCCTCCACGCCTAATGTCATTACAATCTTTTCTTCCTTCTGCTCCGGTTTTTTATGAGCAACCTCCGCTTTCGTAAATGGATCTTTGTGCTCAAACCCTGTCGCTATTAAGGTAATGCCTATTTTCCGGTCAAGCGAGTTATCATTTCCCATACCTACAATCACGTCGGTGTTTTCGCCGGCCTGTGCACGCAGGTAATTATTAATAATCTCCAGTTCATCCATTGTACATTCATGTTCACCATCCGCACTATTAATATTTATTAATATCCATTTAGCGCCAAATATCTCACTATCATTCAGCAAAGGCGAATTTAGTGCTTCTTCAATGGCACGCTGGGCCCTGTTCTCACCTTCAGCAACAGCACTTCCCAATATGGCCACACCGCCGTTTTTCATTACTGTGCATACATCGGCAAAGTCAACAATAATATGCCCGCGGCTGTTGATGATATCTGTAATACATTTTGCTGCAGTGGCAAGTACATTATCAGCTTTGTAAAAAGCTTCCTTCATTTTAAGATCGCCGTATTGTACACGCAATTTATCATTGCTTATAACAAGCAATGTATCAACATAGGGCTGTAGTTGCCGTATGCCTTCTTCTGCCTGTTTTAAACGGCGTGGCCCTTCAAAGCCAAACGGCGTTGTAACAATGCCTACTGTTAATATTCCCAGGTCGCGGCATATTTTTGAAATAATAGGTGCGCCGCCCGTTCCTGTGCCGCCGCCCATACCGGCTGTAATAAACGCCATTTTGGTATTTACTTCCAATATGCGCCTTATCTCTTCTAATGATTCTTCTGTCGCCTGCCTGCCAACTTCGGGGTTAGCTCCCGCGCCAAGGCCTTGCGTAAGCAGTGGCCCCAACTGAATTTTATTAGGCACTTTGCTTTGTTCAAGCGCTTTAACATCTGTATTGCAGATAACAAAATCTACGTTTTCAATATCCTGCGAAAACATATAGTTTACAGCATTGCTTCCGCCACCACCCACGCCCAGCACTTTAATTATGGACGACTTTTGTTTGGGCAAATCAAAATGTATCATACTCATCGAATTTAAATAAGGTTAGTAAGTAATTTCTTTAGCATATAGTTATAAGCTTAACGCTTATATTTTAAGTATTTTTTTTAGCCTCACAGCTATTATTTATTTCAACACTTTATCAGGTTCTTCTTTAAAAACATCTATCAGCCCATCTTTAAACATATCCCAAACGCTGCTAAGTTTTTTGCGTTTTGGCGCTTTTAACCTTTCTTCTTTTATTACCTGGTCGCTTATTATTCCCTTCCCTTCTTTTTTAAAATTTTCTGGTACCTCAACTTTTGGATATTTACTCTCAAATTCTTTACGCTTATGCTCAAAATCATTATACCCTTTTAGTATTAAACCAATACAGGTTGAATACATAGGTTTTGTAAGCTCTTCAATATGGTTAGCAGCAAGGTGTTCATTGGGAAAACCAATGCGTGCACTTAACCCGGTAACATATTCGGTTAGTTGTTTTAAATGCATTAGCTGCGATCCGCCGCCGGTTAGTATTATTCCTCCGCTTAATGCCCTGGTGTCAAGCTCAACCTGTTTTAGATGGTAGGTAACAAACTCAAGAATTTCCGTCATTCTCGCCTGTATAATATGTGCAAGATTTTGTACACTTATTTCTTTTGCAGGCATGCCTTTTAAACCCGGGATAGTAATAACTGCATTACTTTTTGTTTCATTTACCAGCGCACTGCCAAACTGAATTTTCATTTGCTCGGCCTGTATCTTTAACACGCCAAGCCCTGTTTTAATATCGTTCGTAATATTCTCCCCGCCAAAAGGTATAACGGCTGTGTGCTTTAAAATACCTTCACAAAATATAGCCAGGTCGCTTGTACCACCGCCTATATCCAGTATGGCTACACCGGCTTCAAGGTCTATATCACTCATTACCGCGCTCGCAGAAGCAAGCGGCTGCAATACAAGGTCTTTTGTTTTTAAACCGCTTCGTTCAACCGCACGGTTTATATTGCGTATGGCATTTCTATCGCCTGTGATGATGTGAAAATTAGCCCCCAATTTCACTCCGTTAACACCAACTGGTACAACAATATTGTGGTTATTATCCACATGAAATTCCTGTGGTATAACATCAATGATCTGGTCGCCTGCGGGAATGAATGTTTTTCGCTGGTTTTCCACAAGCTGATCCACCTCCCATTGTTCAATTTCGGTATCGGGGTTCTGGCGTACGATGTCGCCACGGGTTTGAAGGCTTTTAATATGATGGCCCGCCACACCCACATACACTTCATTGATCTCCAGGTCGGGATTACTGGCTGCACAGTTGGCAAGTGCCGCCTGTATGCCCTTAATTGTTTGATCAATGTTCAACACCTGGCCATGTTGAACACCATTGCTGTTAGCACGGCCAAAGCCGAGTATCTCCAGTTTATCGTATTCATTTTTACGACCCGCTATGGCAGCAATTTTTGTTGTGCCAATATCAAGACCAACGATGATTGGTGCTTCATGTGGATTCATATATGTGTGTTTTAGTTGTTTGTTTATTATTAATTAATAATTGTTTTTTTCTTAAGTTTTTCTTCAATTCCTAACCCCCGTTTCTTTGCAAAACAGGCTTGCGCTTCTTTTTCGCTCCTTGTTTTGCATTTCTAACAGCTCCATTTCTTATTGTGCCAGGCTTTCCATTTCTGCCTGGCAGTTTCCCTTTTTTTACATTAGGATCACTGGCTGAACTACTATCCGTTTCCCTTCTTTCGGCTCCGGCATATAAAGTATCTCTTACTACTGCGTGCATGTTTGCCAACCCGGTACTGTATTGCTGCATTGCCATTGCAGAATCTGTTACCGGTGTTATAAAGCCCCTTTTTATTGCTATTACCTGGCCTGCGTACTGCACATCTATCCTTTCATATTTTTCAAACCCGGTTTTACTCCATACCTGCTTATAGAACGCAAACAGCTTTTTAAATTTTTTATCAAGGCCTTCTGCATTTCCTATAACTATTACCTGGTTGCCAAGTACAGGTATCATTTCATAAGTATGTTGCGGAGTTATGTCAACTTGCGCTACTTGCGCCATCCAAAAACTGTCCTGCTGAATATATTGCGCAATGTGTTTTACATCCTGCAATACCATGCTGTCTGATGCAGTAAGCATTTTTTTTTCAGACGGAAAAGAAGTAAACACCGGAACCTTTGCAGAAAACTTTTCACTTAACGGCAACCGGCTTGCCGAACTATCAATATAAAACGAGCTTCCCTGCATAGTAAAAATCCTTGCTAAAGGCTGGCGCTCCTCTATTTTTACTGTTAATACCTGGTTGTTATCAAAGAACAATTGCGCATCTTTAACCCATACGTTTTTCTCCAGTTCATTTTCCAACAGTCCCAATTGAACAGATTCTGTGGGTACTCCCGTTAATACTTTGTTATCCGTCAATACTTTTTGCACATCTTTTTTATCTACAAAAATCCTGTCCCCGGTATCATCTATTGCAATTTGTATATCGCTGCATGTTTTGCGGTTTTTTACCTGTATAGCTGCTACCAGCAATACTATGCATCCACAACCTAACAGGCACCATAATAATATTTGCAACCGCTTTTTCCACATAGCTAAGCCCTCATTAAAATTTCTTTTACAGGTTCAACCAGGGCGTCAATATCGCCTGCGCCGCACATCACTAATAACTTAGGTTTTTCAGTTTTTACCCAGCTCTTCATTTCTTCTTTTGAAAGCAATACATGCTTTGCTTTATTCATGTACCCTGCAATCAAAGCACTTGTTACGCCTTCCATTGGCAATTCCCTTGCCGGGTAAATGGGTAACAGTATAACTTCGTCAGCCAGGTCAAGGCTTTGTGCAAATTCTCTTGCCAGGTCTCTGGTGCGGCTGAATAAATGCGGCTGAAAAATAACTACACATTTCTCTTTGCCAAACAAGCTTCTTACGCCTGTTATCAATGCTTTCAATTCTTCAGGATGATGTGCATAATCGTCAATTAAAACAGTCCCGTCACCGGATGAAGGGGATAGTATGTATTCAAATCTTCTCTTCACGCCTTTAAAAGAACCTATTGCTGACCTTATTTTTTCATCATCTATCTTCAAATATTTTGCAATGGTTATTGCGGCAATACTGTTTTCAATATTATGAAGGCCGCCCATGTACAGCACTACATCCTTTAGTGTCCAATCTTTATGTACAACATCATACCTGTATGAAGCATTTTCAATCTCAATATTGGCAGCGTATACATCAGCTTTTAATTCTTTGAAACTATAAGTATAATGCGTAG
This sequence comes from Bacteroidota bacterium, assembly GCA_013286305.1. Taxonomy (GTDB): domain Bacteria; phylum Bacteroidota; class Bacteroidia; order Chitinophagales; family Chitinophagaceae; genus JABDFW01. The sequence continues at coordinate 32,360 of JABDFW010000021.1, read as the reverse complement.
CAGCATTTAATTCAGCACTTCGCTTCATACCATATTTTGATATAAGGCATCCACCGCCCTTTACCCGCTGCGAAAATTGCACAAAAGCTTTTTCTACTTCTTCTGCTGTACCATAAATGTCAAGATGATCTGCATCCATTGCAGTTATCACCGCAACGTCGGGTACCAGCTTTAAAAAGCTACGGTCATATTCATCAGCCTCCACCACACAAACATTTCTTTCGCTACTCCAGAAATTTGTTTGATAGTTTGCAGATATGCCGCCCAAAAAAGCATTGCAGCCATAACCGCTGTCACGCAATAAATGCGCTGCCATTGTGGTAATAGTCGTTTTACCATGTGTGCCTGCCACACATATATTAAAAGAGCTTTCTGTTATCCATTGCAATACATCGCTGCGCTTTACTACTTTGTAATGATGTTCCCGATAATATAGCAGTTCTTGATGCGTTGCCGGCACAGCCGGGGTGTATACTACAATGTAAGCATTCTTTGGAATAAGATCAACATTCTCTTCATAATGGATAGCCATTCCTCTTTCTTCAAGTTCTTTGGTTAGTGGGGTTTGTGTTCTGTCATAACCGCTTACCATAGCCCCCTTGCTATGAAAATATCTTGCAAGGGCGCTCATCCCTATGCCGCCAATACCAATGAAATAAACAGTGGTAAGTGATGCCTCTTTTCCTAAAAGAGGGTTTTGATTCGCGATTATGTTTTTAGTTTCATCCATTGTTTAATCTTCACACCCTAAAGAATGGTTTTAATTATCTCTTCCGCAATCCTTACATCCGCATCTCTTATTGCTAACGCGCTTATATTTCTTTTGAACTTTTCCTGCATTGCAGCATTAAATGCAAGGTTAGTAATTGCACCAAACAGTTTTGCCTGGGCATCACTGTCCTTAACCATTAATGCGGCCTCTTTATCAACCAATCTTTTTGCATTCGCTGTTTGGTGGTCTTCCGCTGCAAATGGATATGGAACAAAAACCACCGGCTTGGCAGATACACATAATTCAGTTACACTCATAGCGCCTGATCGGGAAATAACCACGTCTGCCCCTGCATAAGCCTTGTCCATATCTGTAATAAAATCATTCACCCAAACACATTTATAAGGCCTGCCCCTTTCTATATACGCTGTCGCGGTATTTTTTCCTGTTTGCCAAATAAGCTGCAAACCCAATTGTTCCAGTTCAAGTACATGCTGCGCCATTACTTCGTTAATACTTTTAGCACCTAAACTACCGCCTATGGCAAGAATGGTTTTCTTATTTTCCTCCAACCCAAAAAATTTCATTGCCTCTTCCTTGCTAACGGTTGATTGTGCAATTGACTTTCTTACAGGGTTGCCTGTGATAATAATTTTCTCCGCGGGGAAAAATTTTTCCATTCCCTCAGATGCAACAAAAATTTTTGTTGCTCTTTTTCCGAGCAGCATATTACTCTTACCGGCGAAAGAATTGCTTTCATGTATAAATGTGGGGATATTCTTCCGCTGCGCGAATCTTAAGACCGGGTAGCTTGAATAACCGCCAACACCAACAACTGCATCGGGTTTAAAAGCATTAATGATCTTCTTAACCTGGAAAAAACTTTTAATAATTTTAAAAGGCAACGCTATATTTTTAAATAAAGAGCTCCTGTTAAACCCTGCAATGTCAATACCCTTGATCTCATACCCTGCTAACGGCACTCTTTCCATTTCCATTTTTCCTCTTGCGCCAACAAACAAAATATTTGCATCGGGGCGCAATTGTTTAACCGCGTTTGCTATTGCAATTGCAGGAAAAATATGCCCGCCTGTTCCGCCACCAGCTATAATAAGGCGGAAACTGCCTTCTGCTAAAGGGGCGCTCTGTGGCTTGATTATATTTTTATTTTCATCCATTGTTTTAACTTCTTGCCTCCTTCCCCTGTCCGTACCGGCACGGGGCCTTTAATATCATTATTTCTTACACCCTTTCAGGCGATACAACTGTTACTGGTGGTGTTGCAATATTCCATCCCTCCATCTGCTCTACATTTCTTGCCACGCTAAGAATAATACCAATTGCTGCACACGTAAATAAGAATGAACTGCCCCCCATACTTATAAGCGGCAGCGTAACGCCTGTTACCGGCATTAAACCCACAGCTACAGCCATGTTTGCGGCTGCCTGTATTGCCAGTGTAAAACTCAAAGCCAGCGCCAGCAAGGCGCCAAATGCGTAAGGGCATCTCCTAAAAATTCTTATGCACCTGAATAAAAAGATCAGGTACATAAAAATGATAAATGCGCCCCCCAGCAAACCATACTCCTCAATGATGATATTAAAAATAAAGTCGTTATAGGCTTGCGGCAAATAGTTGCGTGCCTGGCTGTTGCCTGGGCCGCGCCCAAAAAATATTCCGCCATTTGCAATGGCCATTTTTGCCTGTTGAAGCTGGTACGGCGTCTCATCTTTTTTTGCATAAACAAAATCCTGTACACGTTTTACCCATGTACCAACCCTGCCTATAGATGTTAGTGATGATGAATAGGCAGCTGCCTTTGTACCGGCTTTATCATTGCCTTTATAGGTAGTTACTGCTATACTTACTAGTAGCAAAACCGGCAAAAGAGCGATACATATAACAAGAAAAATATGCTTGAAACTCACACGGCCTATGAACAACAATAATAATGACGTAGCACCCGTAAGCAAAGCATTAGATAAGTTTGCAGGCATAATTAATATGCAGGTAAGTGCTACCGGTATAATTAATGGCAGAAAACCTTTTTTAAAATCTTTTATTACCTCCTGTTTACGGCTCAATTGCCTTGACAGGTACATAAATAATGCAAGCTTGGCAAAATCGCTTGTTTGAAAAGTAAGGTTTATCACAGGTACTTTTATCCACCTGCTGCCTTCATTAATTTCTGTACCGAAAAATAAGGTGTACATTAATAATGGGATAGAAATAAGAAACAGAATTAATGATATTCTTGAATATAAAGTATAGTTTATACGGTGCAAAAAATAAATGATCATTAAGCCTATAACGATAAAAGAAAGCTGTTTGAATAAATATACTTCTGTATTACCATGATTCATTTTATAAGCGAGTGAACCAGTAGCGCTGTACACTACCAGTAATGAACTGATGGCCAGCATTATTACCGTGCCCCATATATACCGGTCACCTTTTGTTTTGTTCAAAAGATGGCCGCCTGCACCGCTTACCGCGGAGAAATGGGAAAATAATTTATCTGTTGTTTCATTTAGCATAGCTGGTTCCTAAACATCCCCTTTTTATAATTGAATACTTATGGTTTTATTTATTTTTTTAAATTTTTAAACAATCATATTTTTTCATTTGCTCATTTTCCTATTCATCAAAGGTTAAAGCTCTCTTACGGCTTCTTTAAACTGCTGCCCTCTGTCTTCATAATTTTTAAAAAGGTCAAAGCTTGCACATGCAGGGCTAAGCAATACTGTATCGCCCTTTGTCGCGAGTTTATAAGATTCCTGCACCGCCTCAAGTGCGCTTTTTGTATCAACGATAACAGCAACCTTACCTTCAAATGCTTCATGAATTTTCTTATTGTCTACACCCAGGCAAACAATTGCTTTTACTTTTTCTTCAACCAGCTCATACAACATAGAATAATCATTGCCTTTATCAAGGCCGCCAAGGATGAGTACAGTAGGGTCCTTCATACTTTCCAATGCATACCAGGTACTGTTTACATTTGTAGCCTTGCTGTCGTTTATAAATTTAACCCCCCGTATAATTGCAACATCTTCCATTCTATGCTCTAACCCTTCAGCGGTCATTATGGCATCGCGTATTTTTTCTTTGCGAATGCCTAATCCAACAGCGCTTAACCCCGCTGCCATGGTGTTATATTGATTATGCAGCCCCTTAAGCGCAAAGTCGTAGATGCTCATGCTTATTCTTTCACTTTGCATCCGTATCAACATTTGGTCGCTTTTTATCCAGGCGCCGTTATTTACTTCGTGTTTCATAGAAAATGGAATTGGGTTAGTGTGGATAGAAATTGTTTTTAAATGGTTCATGATCACTTCATCATCTTCGCAATAGATAAAATAATCACCTGGCTGCTGGTTTTCAATGATCCTGAACTTGCTGTTTATATAATTTTCAAATTTGTATTCATACCTGTCTAAATGGTCTTCTGTTATGTTTAACAATACTGCTATATCCGGCCTGAATGTTTTTATATCGTCTAACTGGAAGGAACTTATTTCGGCCACATACAAAGGTTTTGGGTCTTCTGCAATTTGCTTTGCGAACGAATAGCCAATATTGCCAACCAAAGCACAATCCATTCCCCCGGTTTTGCATATGTGATAAATAAGTGTTGTTGTGGTGCTTTTACCATTGCTTCCTGTTATTGCTACAATTTTACTTTTGCCTTTAAAGCGGTAAGCAAGTTCTATCTCACTTATTACAGGTATGCCTTTTGCACGGATCTTTTTTACCATTTCATTTTTTTCCGGTATGCCGGGGCTTTTCATCACTTCACCTGCATTTAAAATTTTTTCTTCCGTGTGTTTACCTTCTTCAAAATCAATCCCGTTATCAATCAATTCCTGTTTATAATTATTTTTTATAACTCCCCCATCACTTACAAAAACATCATACCCTTTTTGCTTGCCTAAAATAGCAGAACCAATTCCACTTTCACCTGCTCCCAATATGATCAATCTTACCGCTGCCCCTGGAGGGGATAGCCGGGCCTCGCTCTTTTGATCAATATTTTCAGAATTTTCAATCATTATTATTTAATAATTAATACCCGGTTACGCTTACCTTATCTTCAATGTTACAATCGAAATCACAACACACAGAATGGTTATTATCCAAAACCTCAACGCTATTTTATTTTCATGAAACCCCTTTTTTTGATAATGATGATGCAGGGGGCTCATTAAAAATATTCTTCTGCCTGCGCCATACTTCTTTTTTGTGTATTTAAAATAACTCACCTGTGCTATTACACTTAACAACTCAATCAAAAACACTCCGCAAAAAATAGGTATCAATAATTCCTTTCGCACTATTATTGCAAGCGATGCAATAATTCCACCTAATGCAAGGCTGCCGGTGTCGCCCATAAAAACCTGCGCTGGGTAAGCATTGTACCACAGAAATCCAATACACGCACCAACAAAAGCGCCAATGAAAATGGAGAGCTCACCGAGGTTAGGTATATACATTACATTTAAATAACCGGCAAAATTGTAATTGCCGCTAGCATAAGCAAATATGCCTATTCCGGCGCCGATAATCGCACTTGTTCCGGCCGCAAGCCCATCAAGGCCATCTGTTAGATTAGCGCCATTTGATACAGCTGTAATTATAAATGTTACTATTATAATGTAAATTACCCAGGTATATTTTTCAGCTCCTTTACCCATCCAGCCTATCAACCAGCTATAATTAAATTCATGGTTTTTTACAAAAGGAATAGTTGTAATAGGCGTTTGAACTTTTACATACCTTACAAACACGCTGTCTCTTTTATGAATAACAATATTTGAGTCTTTTGCTAATCTTTCCCCCTGGTGTAAGGGAGAATGGGTATTTTGCCCAATGATCTCTCTCTCAACGGTAACATTGCTGTTAAAGTAAAGGGTTGCGCCAACAATGATCCCTAATCCAATTTGACCGATAATTTTTGATAATCCTGCCAAACCGTCCTTATCCGATTTTTTATATTTCTCACCTTTATCCAGGGCTTCTTTACGTGCTTTCAATTTTAAATAATCATCAATAAAACCAATGACACCTAACCAAACTGTACATAATAACATTAATCGTATATACACTTTATTCAGGTCTGCAAATAACAGGGTAGGAATAAGAATGGCCAGGAGTATTATAATGCCACCCATTGTAGGAGTCCCCTTTTTCTGCTGCTCGCCTGCCAGCCCAAGATCGCGGACACTTTCACCAATCTGTCTTTTTCTAAGCAGCTCAATAATACGTTTGCCATATACAGTGGCAATAACGAGCGAGAGCAAAATAGCCATAGCAATCCTGAAAGTGATGTACTGGAATACACCGGCACCACTCATGTTGAACTGCTGCTTTAGCCATGTGAATAAATAGTATAACATATATCCTCCAAACCTTCTTCTTAGAAAGTTTTTTAATTATTCATGTTTATAATTTGTTGTCAGCCAAATCTTTTCCTTTATTCTTCCTGTTCCTTACTTTTCTTTGACTGCTTCTTTATTTTTTTAGCAAACTATTTTTCTAACAATTGAAACATTTCCATTAACACCACCTTATCATCAAAAGGCTGGTATTCGTCGTTTATTATTTGATATTTTTCGTGCCCCTTGCCTGCAAGAAGAATGATATCTTCTTTATTGGCCACGCTCACTGCCAGTTTAATGGCTTCTCTCCTGTCAACAACAGATACAAATTTTCTCTTTGCCGCAGAATTTAAACCGGCCTCCATATCTTTTAATATTTCCGATGGATCTTCGTGACGCGGATTATCACTGGTAAAAATGGCCCGGTCGCTCAAATCACAGGCTATCTGCGCCATAACAGGCCGTTTGGTTTTATCCCTGTTGCCACCACAGCCCACCACCGTAATTACCTGTTCATATCCCTTGCGTAATTTCTTTATAGTAAGCAACACATTTTCAAGCGCATCAGGTGTATGCGCATAATCAACTATACCGATGATGTGCCTGCTGCTGATAATATAATCAAACCTGCCCTCAGCTCCGCTGAGCATACTTAATATTCTCAGCACTTCACTACTTTCTTCGCCCAGGCAAACTGCGGCTCCATAAATACATAGCAGGTTATATGCGTTAAATTCTCCTATCAATCTAAAATGCACTTCTTTTTCATTGATTAACATTACCAAACCCGTAAGTGCGTTCTCCAATATCTTTCCTTTAAAATCGGCAAGTGTTTTAAGGCTATAGAAATATTTTTTTGCCGGCGTATTCTGCAACATTACTTCTCCTCTCCTGTCATCAAGATTGGAGATGGCAAAAGCATCGGAGCCTAAGCCGTCAAAAAAACTTTTCTTTACACGTATATATTCATCAAAGGTTTTATGATAATCCAGGTGGTCATGCGTAATATTACTAAACAGCGCCCCGGTAAAATGCAGCCCGGTTATGCGGTGCTGGTGAATGGCATGGCTGCTGCATTCCATAAACGTATGAGTGCAACCTTCGTCTGCCATACGCTTCAAAAGCATATTAAGGCTAACTGCATCGGGTGTTGTATGTGTTGATGGTACAATCGTTTCGCCAATTTGATTTTGCACTGTGCTTATCAAACCACACTTATAACCCAATTGTGTAAATAATTTAAATAATACTGTAGCGATTGTAGTTTTACCATTGGTTCCTGTAACGCCAACCAGTTTCATTTTAAGGGAAGGCTCCCCAAAAAAGTTATGCGACATGTACGCAACCGCTTCGTGTGTGTTGCTAACCTTAACATAAGTAACCCCTTCTTTTAATTCTGAAGGAAATGCTTCACATACAATTGCAGTGGCACCTAACCCTATTGCTTTGTTTATAAAAGCGTGGCCATCTGTTTGTTCGCCGCGAATGGCAATAAACACAGAACCTTCAGATATTTTTCGTGAGTCTATCTGTATGTCTTTCACCTGCATATCAGTTGCTCCATTCACTGATTGCAAACGTACCTTATACAATATGTCCTGAAGTTTCACCATAATTAATTCAATACAATTTCTACAACTTGTCCTTTAGTAATAGGCCGCCCTACTGCAATAGATTGTGTAGTTACTTTTCCTTTTCCTTTTATATTTACTTTCAACCCCATGTTCTCACATATATATATTACGTCTTTTAAACCCATGCCCGCCAGTTGCGGCATTTGCGAATCACTAACAACCTTATCTTCCATTACCGGTTTACCGGATACTTTTTCAATGCCCGTATATTCTGAATTTGCTTCTCCGCCTGTATAAGAAATATTGAGCGCATTCATTATTTTTTTTACTTCCGCTTTTACTCCTGTATATGAATATGCAATACTGTCGTTAACCGTTGCATTTGCATATTGAAGTGGGGCATTTTGCTTTACATACATAGTGTACAGCTTGTCCGCTATCTCCTTAAATACGGGCCCTGCTACCAAAGCACCAACATGCTTTACTGCATGAGGTTTGTTTACAATAACAACCACACAGGTATATTGAGGATCGTCCGCCGGAAAAAAGCCTGCAAACGATGACTGAAATATCATATCCGCATAAGTGTATTTTCCTCCCGCCACCAACGCAGTTCCGGTTTTACCAGCAACTTTGTATGGAGCGCCTTTAAACAATCTGAACGCAGTAGAACCGGAGTCGGCACATACGCCTCTTAAACATTCTTTTATTTGGCTAAGTGTTTCGTCACTACATATTTTTTGCCTTACTACCATTGGCTGGGTTTCTTTTATAGTAACTCCGTCTTTTTGTACTGAAGCCATTAAAAAAGGCCTCATCATTGTACCACCATTTGCAATTGCATTATATAGCATTGCTGTATGCAAAGGCGTTATCTCAATATTGTATCCAAAAGCCATCCAGGGTACTGTTGTAGAACTCCACTCAGGTTTACCGGGCTTATAAACAACAGGCGGCCTCTCGCCGTACAGGTCAATGCCGGTTAAAGAATCTAACCCAAATTGTTTAATATGATTAATAAATTGCCAGGGTGATGATTCGTAACCCTGGTAAGCCAGTTTTGCCATTCCAACATTAGAGCTTATTTCAAAGGCACGTTTTGCAGTTACAATATCATCGCTTTTATCATGTTCTTCCGCATCAATTACCATTCTGCCGTTAATTGTCCAATGCCCCCCTTCAAGGTTGACGATATTATCGAGTGATATTTTTTTATCGGCAAGCAGGCTCATTAGCGTTACCAGCTTAAAAGTTGATCCCGGTTCAGTGGGCTGCAACGCATAATTAAAATCTTCCCAATAATTACCATCGGGCCTTATACCCAGGTTTGCGATCGCTTTTATTTTGCCTGTTTTCACTTCCATTACAATGGCGCAGCCATGTTGCGCTTCATTGCTTTTCAGCATATTCATTAAAGCCGTCTCCGTTATATCTTGTATATGAGTGTCAATTGTTGTAATTATGTCCTTGCCATTTTCGGGTTCAACCTGGTAATCTTCATCTACCGGTATAGCTATTCCACCCGATATATACCTTACCAATCGTTTGCCTTTCGTGCCTTTAAGTAACGTATCATATGTTTGTTCAAGCCCTACTTTCTGAGAATTTTCCCTGTCTAACCCTATTGTTCTGTATGCAAGTAATTGATACGGGTTAAGGCGTATATTTTTTACAAGGGGTATAAAACCGCTTTTATTTTTACCAAGCCTAACCAATGGTAATTGCTTTAACTGCTCGTAGTCGCTGAAGCTTACTTTTTTAAGGAGGGGAAAATAACGATCTCCTGAATTGTACCCTTCTTTCAACAGTTCCCTGTAATTAGCGGCACTTCTGTCTTTAAAAAGATTTGACAGGCCGTAACTTAGCGAGTCAAGGTTTTCATGAAAACGCTTCCCGTTATTTTCGCGCAATCCGTCTGCCCCAAAATCTATATATACATCAAATTGCGGAATACTTGTGCTAAGCATCTCGCCATCAGCACTATAAATGGTACCGCGTTCGGCATCTATTTCTTCCAGCTTTTCGTGAAGGCTGTCATTCATGCTTCGCCAGTATTTGCCTTCAACCTGCTGTATGTAAAAAGCCTTTACAAGTATCGCAATGCAAATGGCCGCCACAACTATATAGCTTACATAAACCCTCCAAAGTATGTCGCGCTTTACTTCCACGTTACAGTTGTTAATGATGTTTTAAAGGTTAGCAACATTTAAAATGGCCATAGGATCATCGGGCTATCATGGTTTTCCATTTTCCTTTTGTTCAGCAGAAAGCGTAATATGCATCGGCGGCTGCACAGAAAGTTTTAATCCTAAACCAGATGCCGCCTGCACAATTTGAGCCTCCCGGCTGCGAAATATCTCCTCGCTTTTCAATGTTTTATACTCATATTTAAGTTCCCGTATCTGCCTTTCAGTAACATTAATATCCCTGATAATTTTATCGGCCTTTTGGCCATTTGCTATATATAAAACCGTAAGAAAGGCAACGAATAAAAAGAAAACAAGGTTCTTCAATATCCACTTGTAGCTGAACAATTCTTTTATGTAAAGCGTGCTTTTTTTTATCCTATTAACTTCCTGGTCGCTCATTTTAATACAAATTGACGTGACAGATTTAAACCGCGTATTGACTTAATGACCATTGACTTAATGACTTCTTTGTCTGTCTTGTTTATCTCCTCTCCGCTACTCTCAGTTTCGCACTCCGTGATCTTGGGTTTTTCTTTAGCTCTTCTACTGAAGGTGTAACGGGTTTTTTTGTTATTATTTTCAGCTTATGCTCCTTTTCTTCTGTTGTAAAAGGGTTTGCAGTATCATCTTCTTCATTTTCATTTTTAAAAAAATTCTTCACTATCCTGTCTTCCAGCGAATGAAAAGTTATAATTGCCGCCCTTCCACCTGTATGTAAAACATCCGGTAACTGCTGCAACATTTCTTTCAGCGCCCCCATTTCATCATTTACCTCTATCCTCAACGACTGGAAAACCTGTGCCAAATATTTATGGGGGTTTCCCTTTACAACAGGCTGAAGCAAAACCCTGAATGCCTCTATAGTTTGTAACGGTTTATACTGCCTGTTTTGTATAATATGTTTTGCTAAGGTTTTGGCATTTGTTACCTCGCCATACTGTTCAAACATTTTATGCAGTTGCGTTTCGCTGTAAGTAAGCAGCACTGTTGCCGCCGTTAAAGGCTGCCGCCTGTCCATCCTCATATCTAACGGGCCTTCAAACCGGGTGGAAAAACCTCGCTCCCCTTCATCAAACTGGTAACTGCTTACACCCAGGTCGGCCAGTATGCCATCCACACCTGCTATTTTGTGCAATCGCAAAAAACGCTTTAAATGCCTGAAATTCTGTGGAACAAAAATGATGCGCTTGTCATTGGGTATATTTTGCTGCGCATCTGCATCCTGGTCAAAAGCAATTATTTTACCCTGTTCATCTAACTTTGATAAAATCCCTTTTGAGTGGCCGCCACTGCCAAATGTGCAGTCAACATATATGCCTCCGGGTTTTATATTTAACGCTTCAATTGATTCATTAAATAATACAGGGGTGTGATACTGTTGCGACATAATTAACGATTTGCCAAAAATTACAATTTGCCACCAACCTCCATTGCCAAACTGCTAAAGGCATCTGCTGAAACTTCTTCAAAGAACTGTTTGTACTTAGCGGCATCCCATATTTTTATTTTGTCAATATCCGATGCCAGTATAATATCCTTATTTAAACCTGCGTACTCTTTTAACGAAGCGGGTAACAACATCCTGCCGGCACCATCAAGTTCTACCTCTGTCGCACCACCTAAAAAAATCAATTTGAATTGGCGTACCTTAGGGTCAAAATCATTCAGTTTGCTTAAGCGTTCTACCATACCTTCCCAGGTTTTCATTGGATATAATGAGAGGCATTTCTCAAAACCACGGCTTACCACAAATTTGTTTTCTCCTTCCGGGAATTGCTTTTTCAAGCCCCCTGGGAGTAAAAAACGGTTTTTGGTATCAACCGTAGCCTCATATTCACCAAGAAAACAAATCATTCAACAGATTTTGACACAATTTAACACATTCTTCCACAAAAGAACAAATTTGCATATCAAAATGGCAGATTTATGCGCTCTATTTTTCCACACAAATTCTATTAGGCTGTGGACAAACTGTGCATTGCTAAAAAACTTATCATGGCAGGATACTCAGGAACGCCGCTTATAAAGAAGCTTGGCATTAAAGAAGATTCTAAAATTTTTTTAATAAATGCCCCAGGCAATTACCCGGAGTTGCTTGAAAAAAATATCGACAGGATGATTGTTACAAATATGAAAGATGCAGATATCTTTCATGTATTTGCACAACATAAAAAAGACCTTGAAAAAAATTTTAAAAGCATAATTGCAAAAGCGAAAAATGATGCGGTAGTATGGATATCTTGGTATAAAAAATCTGCAAATATACCAACTGATATTACAGAAGATACAATAAGGGCTGTTGTATTGCCGGCAGGCTGGGTTGATATAAAAGTTTGTGCGGTAAGTGATATTTGGAGTGGGCTAAAAATAATGAAGCGAAAAGAAAACAGGTAGTCGGTTGTACTGCACCATTTATATTTGCAACTTATTTATGCATCCCAAACATCTCTCCATAAAAGACTTTACTTACGATCTGCCGGAAGCCAAAATTGCAAAATATCCATTGCCGAAGAGAGATGAAAGCAAATTACTTGTTTATAAAAACGGAAAGATAACAGAAAGTATTTACAATAAACTTGATGAACAAATTCCTTCATCATCATTACTTGTTTTTAATAATTCAAAAGTTGTTGAGGCCAGGTTGCTGTTTAAAAAATCAACCGGCACTACTATAGAGCTTTTTTGCCTGGAACCGGATGAACAGTATGCTGATATTACTACTGCTATGCTGCAAAAAGAAAAGGTTTTATGGAAATGTTTGATTGGTGGTGCAAAAAAATGGAAAGATGTGCCGCTGTTAAAAGGAATAAAAACAGAACAAGGGCTTGTTGTATTGACCGCAGAGAGAATTAAAGCGCTGGATGATTGCTTTTTGATTGAATTAAGCTGGGATGATAAAGCATTAACCTTTGCTGAGATTTTACATTTTGCAGGCGTTATGCCATTACCACCTTATTTAAACAGGCCTGCAGAAGAGAATGACAAAAGTACGTATCAAACCATCTATGCAAAATTAGATGGTTCAGTAGCCGCCCCTACCGCAGGGCTGCATTTTACAAAAGAGCTTTTTGAAAAACTAAAGCAAAAAAATATACAAACGGGTTTTGTTACACTGCATGTGGGTGCCGGTACCTTTAAGCCTGTAAAGGCAGCCACCATGCAACATCACGAGATGCATGCGGAGTTTATTGAAGTAAAAAAGGAACTGATTGAAGAGGTACTTGAAAATATTGATAATAAAATAATTGCTGTTGGCACAACTTCGCTGCGCACTCTTGAAAGCTTATATTGGATGGGGGTTAAGGTAAGTGAAAAGTTAAAAGTGAAAAGTGAATATGATATTAATACTGATGAGATTGCCATACAACAATGGGATGCTTATGAATTACCGCAAAACCTGCCTGCCAAAAAAACTTTACAATATTTATTGCACTGGATGAAAGTTAAAGCGAAAAAAATTATTATTACCAAAACGCAGATTATAATTGCCCCGGGGTATTCCTTAAAAATAGCAGTTGCGGTAATCACCAATTTTCACCAGCCGCAATCAACCCTTCTTTTACTTGTGGCGGCTATTGCCGGTGATGATTGGAAAAATATTTATTCTTATGCATTAACACACGACTTTCGTTTTCTAAGTTATGGGGATGGAAGTCTTATCTTTAAGAAAGAAAAATAAAGGGCCTTACTGCTTTTTACCTAAAGGCACTTCCACAATAAAAGTGCTTCCTTTACCAAGGGTGCTGTCCACTCTTATCCTGCCTTTCATAGCATCTATAATTGTTTTTACATAGCTCATCCCAAGGCCAAAACCTTTTACATTATGAACGTTACCGGTATGGGCGCGGTAAAATTTTTCAAAAATGCGTTTTACCGTTTCTTTACTCATACCAATGCCATTATCCTCAATTTTAATAACTAAACTTTTTGAGGTGCTGTGAGTTATGATGCGTATAAGCGGGTTTTCTTTGGAATATTTAACAGCATTGTCAACCAGGTTATTGATCATATTGGTGAAATGGGTTTCATCCGCCAATACAACATCGTTTGATGCATTTAACAAAAGTTCTATCTTCCCTTTTTTTTGCTGCAATTGTAACGTAAAATTGTCTGTAACTTTTTTAATTATTTCGTTAACATGCAGGAAAGAAAGGTTCATTTTAAGATCCTGCCTTTCCATTAAGCCTGCCTGCAGAATGGTTTCAACATGCTTATTCATCCGTTTGCTCTCTTCCTTGATTATTCCGCCGAAATATTGCAATTTTTCCCTGTCCTTCTGCACTTTTTCATTACGCACTGCATCCACAGCAAGAGATATTGTTGCTAACGGTGTTTTTAGCTCATGGGTCATATTATTAATAAAGTCGCTCTTAATAAGGCTAAGCTTTCTTTGAACAAGCATGGTTTTAACCGTTAAATAAAAAGCAGCGATAACTATAACTGTAAATAAAAACGCACCTGCAACCATCCAGGTGAGTGATTTCCATATCTGTGTTTTAAATTCAGGTATAATAACCCAAAGCTGCTCATAGGCCGTGCTTTCTATAACAGGATTGCTTTCCGTAGAAATAGCCATCACACGTGGCTGAAGAGAATGGGTAGAATCCATTGAGGCTTCAATATAATTTTTAGACTGCATTTCAAGGATATTGTCATCACCATTGGAGGTAATGGCAAATTCAAAGTCCAGGTCTTTTAGCCCCTGCTTATCCATGGCTTTCCTTACTTTATTATATATTTCTGTGTTTGTATAATGCTCAGATATAGCAGGGGGTTTTACTGCAGGAAAATTAAGGTTGTCAGGAAGTAACCTGAGCTGCGGTTTTCGCTGAAGGCGCATTAACGGGCCGGTTGAAACCTGTTTGCCAAGTTCCTGGGTTACATCAAACATTGCCTTATCCACTTTGTCAATAAAGCTTTCCTGGGTTACCTGGAAAAGATTAGAAAACCACGATAATTGTATTATAATAACCCCCACGATGGATAAGGCTATCAATACAATAATAATGGGAATTATTTTCTTCATCTCCGCAAAAGTATAGTGTATAAAGGGCTAAACTACTTCCTGGCAAGGTTTATGAACTTTTTAACGCAATAAATATCATAATAATTATTTTCATTATTACAACTAAAGTGCTAAATTTCAATTATGGGAGATATTTTACCGGGCAAAATATTAATCGCAGACCCATTTTTAAAAGACCCCAACTTTATGCGGTCCGTAATTTTTTTGTGCGAACATCAGCCAGAGGGAAGCCTGGGATTTGTACTAAACAGGGCTTATCCGCATGTTATAGGCGATTTAATAAGCGACCTGGAGGGGTGCAAATTCCAGGTGAATTATGGAGGGCCGGTACAGCCAGATACTGTACATTTTTTACACCGGTGCCCCGGCCTTATTACCGGTGGAATTGAGGTAACTGATGGTATTTACTGGGGCGGTGAGTTTGCAGAAGTGGTTCACCTGATCAAACAAAACAAGCTATCTTACACTAATATTCGCTTTTATATTGGCTATAGTGGTTGGTCAGATGGCCAGTTAGATAACGAGATGGAACAAAAAAGCTGGGTAATAACTGAAGGTAATAAACATCTTGTTTTTCACAGGAATACTGACCTTATTTGGAAAGAGGCTTTAAAACAAAAAGGCGGCGAGTATGAGCAGCTGATAAATTATCCTATTGACCCGCAATTAAACTAATTAAAACGAGGGGCCTTCATTGTGATGAAGGCCCCTTTATTATTTTTATGTTGCTAAAACAAATTGAGCTAACGTATAGGAAAATAAACACCTGCCTGAAGATCTACACTGTTAAAATTGCCAAACCCATTCCTGTTATACGGCACATAATTATAATTAGCGCCTAAACGCAAACCTGCCGAACTTAACTTGCCAAATGGCACAAAAACGCCTGCACCAGCCTGTGCCGTAAATGAAGCGCTGTTGTCAGCAGAACCAAATTCACCGAGGTATTGTTTAACACTAACAAGATCTACACCAACGCCCCCTGAAATATAAGGCTGTACCGGGGCGCCTTTGTTACCGAGGGGTGAAAAGGATAACCGCGCTACAACAGGTATGGTTTGTATTGAATTACTTAACACAGCAGATGTAACTTCGTTGCTACCCGTATTGTATAATGTCCGCGGATATTTTTGATAATAATCCTGGTATCCAAAAGAAATGCCTCCCAACAATGTATTGGTAAACGAATACATGATCTCGCCATTGCCGCCCCGTGGAGACGCATTGCTGATAACATTATTTTTAAAATTTCCAATGGGCATACTATAATCGTAATTAAGATTAAATTTTACATCACCCTGTTGCGCTTTCGCAGTAACTGAGGTTATTAAAATAACTATAACAACACCCGCTATATTCAAAATCTTTTTCATGATCTGCAATTGTTTAATTATTTATTTTTAAATATGGTGATTGAGTAAACAATGCCTGTATATTGGCATCGGCCGTATTTGCATCAAATATGCCTTCACCACGTATAAGCCCTGTCCATAATAAATTTATCTTCTTATTTGCTGCTGCATTTTTTAAGTCAAGCATATCCACACTCATCGCGCCTTCAGTTATTTGATAAACTTCATAGGCATAAGGTACTCCAAACCCGTAACCATCGTAGCCCCAGTAGGGATCCCAAAAGCTGCCATAGTAACCATAATAATCATTATAGCTTATAACGCCTGTTGTATTATAAATACGGTTTACATCCACGCCAATATCCGGATTTTGGTTTTTATTAACCAGCACATACCCATCCTGCTGCATATATTTTTTTACAGCAACAATATATGCTGAATCAGATGCCGTTAGATCCATGTACGATTGGTCATTATTTATTACCGCAACTGAATCCGATATGCTGTAAGTTTTGTAAGAGGAGAAATTAGCTGTTGAATCATGGTCTGTAATGTAGATCTGTGTTTCCTGTGTTGTCAGATGATTCAAAGGATTTTTGCTGCAACTGCTGATAAATACCGTAACACCTAATAAACCGGCAATCAGTTTTCCGCCCGTCATTTTCATACGTTTTTGTTTTGTTTTTGTTAGCACAAATAAAATGCCCGAAGACAAATAAAGAACGCAGAAAGAGCATGTGGTTTATACGATAAACCTATTTTAAGAAAGATTTACATCAACTGTTAAAGTTGTGAGAATGAAATATTAAAAGAATGAAAAAATGATCATGGGAATAAAAAAGCCTTTATTAAATAATTAATAAAGGCTTGTCTATAAAATTTAATTTTGTTTAATTAATTGCAACAGCACCTTCCACCAACACAGTTGCTTTATTGTTTAAAACTTCTACAAACCCGCTTTCTATTGCAAAACTTTCAGTGTTTGTTTTATCCTTCAGTATTTTAAGGTTGCCTTTTTTTAAGGCGCTTATCAGCGGGGCGTGTTTATTTAATACTTCAAACAAACCATCAATACCCGGCAGTTGTACACCATACACATCGCCGTTGTAAATCTTTTTTTCCGGTGTTAATATTTCGAGAAGCATAATTTGAAAATTTGTGAATTTGAAAATTTGAAAATTGTTTTCATTAGGCTGCTAATTTTCAAATTAGCACACTTTCAAATTTTCAAATTAAGCATTTGCCTGTTCCAGCAGTTTTTTACCCTTTTCTATCGCGTCTTCTAATGTGCCAACCAGGTTAAATGCTGCTTCGGGGTATTGATCTACTTCGCCATCCATAATAGCGTTAAATCCACGTATAGTATCTTCAATGCTTACAAATACACCCTTTAAACCTGTAAATGCTTCCGCAACATGAAATGGTTGTGACAAAAAGCGCTGCACACGGCGTGCACGTGAAACAGTGAGTTTGTCTTCTTCACTCAACTCATCCATACCAAGAATGGCAATAATATCCTGCAACTCCTTGTAGCGCTGTAATATTAATTTAACCCTGTTTGCACAATCATAATGCTGGTCACCTACAATAATGGGGGTTAAAATACGGCTGGTAGAATCCAGGGGGTTTACCGCAGGGTAAATACCCAGGTCGGCAATTTTACGGTCTAATACAGTCGTAGCATCAAGGTGCGCAAATGTAGTAGCCGGCGCTGGATCCGTTAAGTCATCCGCAGGTACATAAACCGCCTGTACAGAGGTGATTGAACCATTTTTTGTAGAGGTAATGCGTTCCTGCATCAATCCCATTTCGGTGGCCAGTGTTGGTTGGTAACCTACCGCTGAAGGCATACGGCCAAGCAAAGCTGAAACCTCGGAGCCAGCCTGCGTAAAGCGGAATATATTATCAACAAAAAATAATATGTCTTTTCCTTTGCCGGTCCCATCCCCATCGCGGAAATATTCAGCAATGGTTAACCCGCTTAATGCTACACGTGCACGTGCACCCGGTGGTTCATTCATTTGCCCGAATACAAAGGTTGCTTTGGAATCTTTCAACCCTTCAATATCAACTAAGCTGAGGTCCCATCCCCCCTCTTCCATGCTGTGCTTAAATTTATCACCGTATTTCATAATACCGGCTTCAATCATTTCGCGTAACAGGTCATTTCCTTCACGGGTACGTTCGCCAACTCCTGCAAATACGCTCAATCCGCCATATCCTTTGGCTATATTATTTATCAGTTCCTGTATCAATACTGTTTTACCAACACCCGCACCACCAAACAAACCAATTTTTCCGCCCTTGGCATAAGGCTCAATCAGGTCGATAACTTTAATACCTGTATAGAGTATTTCCGCAGCAGTACTAATATCTTCAAATCTTGGTGGCAAAGCATGTATAGGGCGGCTGTTTGCCTTACTTACTGCAGGCAAGCCATCAATAGCATCACCGGTTACATTAAATAAACGCCCATTTATAGCTTCACCGGTAGGCATAGCTATGGCCTTTCCGGTGTCTGTTACTTCCATGCCGCGCATAAGCCCTTCTGTACCATCCATTGCAATGGTACGCACACTGTCTTCGCCCAAATGCTGCTGTACTTCCAATACCAAAGTATCGCCATTATCCCGTTTCAATTCCAGGGCGTTGAAAATCTCAGGCAGGCTCTCGCCAAACTGAACATCTATTACGGCGCCAATGATCTGTTTGATCTTACCTTTATTAGCCATAAATGAAGAAGGTTTTTTTGAAATTTTGCCGCAAAGGTAAGGGAAACAGAGTGTATAAACTCTGCAAAAAAAGAAGTTTTAAGGGCAGATATTGCCTTTTAAAGCCGGTTAGAGGATAAATTGTGAGAAGAAGGCCCTTTTTTTGAATTTACAGCACGATAACAACTGTAATGAAAGCTATCCGCTGCTTATAACGGAGTAATTTTACTTTTTCTTCCAAAGGCCAATTGCCGTTTTTAGCAACGTAAAAAGGCCTAATTTTTTTGCTGAAGAAAGCAAACTTTCTTTAATACCCGTTTTGCTTCCTGCGTTTTTGCCAAAAATAAGCCCCAGTGAACCCCTAACGAGTTGCCAGGTTGTACCGGCAACCTTATTACGCAAAAAAAATGGAACAACCCCGCCTATCGTTGCTTTAATAGTCTCCTGTGGCAAATTATGAAGCCGCTCCGCCAGGTCCCTTTCCCTGTCTTTAATGCGAATTTTAAGCATAACCTTCATTGCCTCCAGGTCTTCCATGTTATGAATGTAAGAATGATCTTTATTGGTCATGTTCCTTTTCTTTATTTTCTCCATTATTCTTATCAAAAAAAATATCAATTACGGTATTAATTGCATACTTTTCAATTAAAGGCTTTCTGTATATAATGATCACAATAAGCAAAATAATATACAGGGCTGCAACTATGCCAAAACCCCAATAAAGATGGCCCAGGAATTCTCCCACTAAATAAGCCAGCATAAAGCTTGCAAAAAAAACAATAAGGAAAGCAAAAAGAGCGATCACAAGGCCTGAAAACATGGTTGCTACAAGGCGGGATGTTTTTTCAACCACTTCCAGTTTTAACAACAACAGCCTGTCCTGCACATATTCTTCTACTTTCTTTTTCGATTCGCCAAAAAAGTCTTCATGTGTACTCATAGCGGTGATTTAAGATGTTGCTTCTTTTACTTTATGTTCCAAATCTTCTACAAAAGCCTTTCCCTTTTTAAGCAGTTCATGCAGTTCATCATTCAAATTGCCTAAAGTTGTTTTTGCAGTATCAGCAGCATCCCCAACTGCATCTTTTATATCATCGATTAGCTCCTCCCCCTTCTCTGTTTGTAAAAACAAAGCTAAAGCAGCACCCGCTACGGCTCCTATAATTAAGCCGCTTAAAAATTTTTGGTTCATAATTTGAGTTATAAGGTCAATAATTCTTTTATTACCCGCAACGATTGTACCATCTTTGTAAACATTATGGAAAACCAGCAGGACTATAAAATTAAGCAATACTTCTTTCTGGGTATTATTTTAATTTTTGCTTATTTTCTATTAGACAGCCTAACCCAATTTTTTTCCGCTTTTCTTATTGCTGTTATATTTTACGTACTAAGCAAGCCTATGGTAGAGTGGCTGGTGAAAAAAAAGCGCTGGAAAAAAAGCTGGGCAGCTATGCTGGTAATTGTACTGTCATTTTTTATCATTCTTTTACCTATTACCCTTTTCTTCACCCTGCTGTACAACAAGATCATTGTTGTACTTGCCCACCCCGACACGATTTTAGCAGGTATCAGAAAATTTAACGCAAGCATCAATACTAAATATCATATTGAGATTCTTTCAGATAAAACAATAAATTCCGTTCAAAGTAATGTTGCAGTAGTATTACCATTAATACTTAACCAGGGTGTAGGCTTTATAACTACCATTACGATGATGTATTTCTTCCTTTATTTCATGTTACAGAAAATGAATCGTATGGAAGCAGGTATTGTATTTTACCTGCCTTTTAAAAGAGATAAGATCAATATGTTTGGCAGCGAACTGGTGGCGCAAACATTCAGCAATGCTGTAGGCATACCACTAATAGCCACAGTACAGGGTATCTGCGCTTTTATCGCCTATACCATTATTGGGGTGCCGCAAGCTGGTTTTTGGGGTGTAATAACAGCTTTTTCCTCTCTGATACCGGTAATAGGCTCGGCAATAGTATGGATACCAATGACGGTCTATCTATTCTTCATAGGCGAAAACTGGCAGGGTGTTTTTATGATTATATGGAGTGCAGTGATAATAAGCGCCATTGATAATGTATTACGTTTTATGCTTGCCAAACGTATGGCTGATGTACACCCGGTAGTTACAGTACTGGGTGTGATCGTTGGTTTAAAATATTTTGGCTTTATAGGGCTTTTTTTCGGGCCGGTGTTAATTTCGTATTTCTTAATTTTACTGCAGATATATTATGTAGAATATCACCAGAACGCAGTTAAGAAAATTGTTAAGCCCGAGAAAAAAAGGCAACTGATGCCATCGTATATGCAGCCTTTTCTCGGCAAAAAGTCATCAAAAGTAAATGGCAGATAACTATAAACCTCTATACTTTATGAACCTTGATAACCTAAATGACCTGCCTGAATGGGATGACGAAAGAATGAGGGAGCTTAATGGCGAAGAGGAAGGCGATGAGTGGAAGCCAAACCCTACCAGTGATGCCTGTAAAGCGCTTTACAAAAAATGGAACGAAATAATCGTTATGCTCAGGGGCGCTTTGAATGATATAGGTGATGATGAGCCCGGGCAGCATGATGCATCATTTATAAGAGATCAGCAAGAAATGATATTAGGAGATGCGTTTGAAGTAGGCGCTAAAATAAGAAGCTCAGAGGCAGGGAGTTTGTATATACTTAAAATGGAGAATGCAGCCATCATTCGTAAAAACGCCCAGTACATTAAAACAGCCATGCTGGGGATGATGGCGGATGATGAGGTTGAAGAAACCTATTGCATGGTAATAAGGGATGAGATTGATAATTTTCGCGCATTATATAAACAGTGGATAGCCACCTTTAAAAAAGACGAGTTTGAGGACGAATGGGGGTTGTTTGTATAAAAAGTCATTGAGTCATTAGGTCAATAAGTCATTTATCAAGAAACGTTTTACAATTGCGTTTCGTATCCCAACGAGCCATTGCTTAGATGCATATTAATATATGTTCGTAGGGACACGGGCACATACGAAAATGCCTGTTAGTATTTTGAAAGGTATTTATCGCATTTCCAGAACTACATAATAGTTTATATGAATAACGTATAATGCGCTATCATCTCCCGGTAATAGGCCTATAGAAGCTTTACGAATAACTTCCATTTTAAGGGAGCGATTTGATTTCCAGGAAGCCCACATCGCAATATATAATTCCTGTGTGGCCTTAATTCGTGTTATTGCGCTCGTATTTCCAAACAATTGTTAATCTTAAGCGCTGCAGGATGTTGTAACCATTTACAGTTTAAATTCGTTGCAACACTTATGAGTAAAACAATACCCCTCACCTTTATCTTATTATTAGCTTTTATCAATGCTTATGCAGTACGCATAAGCGGTACAGTAACAGATACAAAAGGCAATCCGCTCAGCTATGCTTCCATACAGGTAAAAGGCTCTTCAAGAGGCACCACTACAAATACAGAGGGCAAATATTTTCTTGATATTAACGCCGGCAGCTACACAATAGTTGCACAATATGTAGGCTACGCTAAACAGGAAAAGGCCATAACGGTAAGCAATACCGGTGTAACCCTCAATTTTCAGTTAGCAGAGCAGCAGCTAACCCTCTCTGAAGTAGTTGTAAAATCCGGTGGTGAAGACCCTGCCTACGGGATAATCCGCAATGCCATTAAAAAAAGGAAAGAATATTTACTTGACGTTGACTCATTCACTTGTGAAGCTTATATAAAAACACTTATTAAAACACGAAAACTGCCTAAAAAAATATTCGGGCAAAAATTAGACACTGCTTCAAGAAAACAAATGGGTGTAGATTCAGCAGGCAAAGGCATTATCTTTTTATCGGAATCACTTACCCGTATCGCTTTTAAAAATCCAGGCAAGTTGAAACTAGAAGTACTTTCCGGCAGGGAAAGCGGGTCTAATGGTTATGGGTTCAACTTTCCTACATTCATAAATTTTTATGAGAATAATGTAAATGTATTAACAGCACAATTTGCGCCGCGCGGCTTTGTTTCACCTATTGCAGAGGGCGCATTAAACTTTTACCGCTACCATTATTTAGGTTCTTTTTTTGAAGACGGGATAGAAGTGAACAAGATACAGGTTATTCCACGCAGAAATTTTGAACCTTTATTTAGCGGGACCATCAATATTACGGAAGGTGACTGGCGCATACACAGCCTTGACCTGCTGCTTACCAAATCATCTCAACTTGAGATACTTGACACTGTTGAAATAAAACAAATTCACCAGCCGGTAACAAATGCTATATGGCGCACCAAAGACCAGGTGGTATATTTTAGCTTTAATATATTTGGGATTGATGCCGTGGGCACTTTTTTAAACGTGTATAACAAATACGATATAACGCCGCAGTTTTCCAAAAAATATTTTGATAATGTAATAGTAAAGTACGATACCAGCGTAAATAAAAAAACGCACAGCTACTGGGATTCTATCCGGCCTGTGCCACTGGAGCCAGAAGAAGTGAAGGATTATAAAATAAAAGACAGTGCTTACCACTACCAGCGCGATTCCGTATGGACAAAACATTACATAGACTCATTGCGCAGGATGCAGGGCAAGATCACTTATAAGTCAATAATGAATAAAGGTTTCACGCGAACCAGTTATAATATTCAAAATAAAACATCCTCAACGTTTAAATGGAACCCTTTGCTGCCCGGTTTAGAATACAATACGGTGGAAGGAGTTGCTTTAAATGCTTCTTTCTCGTTGCGCGAACCGCTGGGGAAAGGAAAAGAGCAGGTAGTGATAGATCCACATTTCAGGTATGGTTTTAACAACACCCATTTTAATGCGTGGGCAACCATCGCCTTCAACAAAAGATTTAGAAACTTTGGGCTTGAAGAACCTGAAAAGCAAAGCGGCACGCTAAGTTTTAGCGGCGGCAAACGTGTAAGCCAGTTTAATAAAGACAATCCCATTGCGCCTGCAATAAATGGATTGTACACCTTATTCTTTAACCGCAATTATATGAAGTTGTATGAAAATTATTTTGGCGAAATAAATTATACAAATAAAACAGAAAGTGGTTTTAATTATGATCTTAATATTTTGTATGAGGACAGGCTGCCGTTGAACAATACTACCAATTACTCGATTATTAAATACGATGTACAAAAATTTACGCCCAATTATCCCACAGAAATCCTTGATTCGCAATTTACCCGCCACCAGGCCTTTATTGCAGGCATTACCCTGCATTACCAGCCAGGGCAAAAATATATTCAGTTCCCCCGTTCAAAGGTTTCAATAGGCTCAACATATCCAACGTTCGAGCTTAATTACCAAAAAGGCTTTCCGGGCATTGCAGGCAGCGATGTTAATTTTGATAAATGGAAGTTTTCTGTCTTTGATGATATTAATTTAAAATTACTTGGCAGCCTCCGTTACCGCTTTGATGTTGGCGGTTTCCTCAATAATAAGAATGTGCCTGTGCAGGATTACCAGTTCTTTAACGGCAACCAGGTAATATTTGCAAGTGAATACATGAATAGCTTTCAGTTAGCACCCTACTACGCTAACAGTACAACAGCGCACTTTTATGCAGTAGGCCATATTGAACATCATTTTAATGGTTTGCTTACTAATAAAATACCATTATTCAAAAAGCTAAACTGGTATCTTGTAGCAGGCAGCAATGCATTTTATGTAAACAGCAATAACAACTATGCTGAAATATTCGGTGGTATTGAAAACATATTTAAAGTGCTGCGTGTAGATGTAATAGGGTCATATTTAAATGGCAAAAACGGACAGGTGGGCGTTCGTATAGGTTTTGGCGGCTTATTGGGCGGCAAGTTAAAGGTGAATGATTAGAACAGATATTTTACTAATGCCACGTCCGATTATTGATTTTATTTATTACATCTAATGAAATGTGTCATCCCCTTCTATCTTCCTGTAAGGCCTAGTAAAAAAATCGCTTACAATGGCATTAAACTGGTCCTTCTTAAACACAGGTGTTGAGTGTCCGGAATTCGGGATGATCCATAAATAAGATCTTGAGATATTCTGCGCAATCTGTACCGTGTGGAGCACGGGGATAACATCATGATCGCCGCCTATAACCAACGTGGGGCATTGTATAGTATGCAACTGGTCTAATGTTATGTTGGGCTGGTAAAGGTCGAGGTCAGATATTTTTAATTGGTTCTTTATATCCGGTGTCTGCTGTTTCTTTCTAAGTTCTGCGCTGCCATTTTTTACCAGGTTATAAACATAAGGTGTAAGGCCAAGTGTGTCTGCTGTTAGGTTTGCGCCTGTTACGGCAAGCCTTTTTACTTTATCGGGGTGCCGTATTGCCAGCAGTAAACCGTTGATACCACCATCGCTCCAGCCAATTACATAGCAGCTATCCAGGTGAAGCGTATCAAGCAGTGCATTAAAGTCGTCCGCCATCATTTCAAAAGAGAGTGAATCCTGTCTATCAACTGATTTACCCTGTGCGCGGCTGTCAACAGCTATCACCCTGTATTTTTTATCAAAAAAAGGGATATTATTTGTAAAAGCGCTTATAGAGCCCCCGTTGCCGTGTATAAACAATAATGGCTTACCGCTTCCATATATTTCATAATACATATTAAATCCGCGGGTTGTAAGATAATGCCCCGCAGCTTTATTATTGCCATACTCTATTTTCGCCTGGGGGGATTGTGCATAAACAGATTGAGCAACCGTCCAAAAAAGCAATACCGTAAAAAATCGCTTATACATAGTCAATATTTTGATTACAAAGTAACACAGGGTTACTGATAAATAAATGCGATGTTAAGGCAGGTCAACTATCTTGTCAACCCGGCAAAGCTTACCCCTTCTGTCAAAGCCTTCAACTACTATCTCTATTCTCTTCGCCCCCGTGTTGTTGATAAAATTGAATGTTGCAGTATGATTTTGACTATCGGTTCTGATATCAGGGTTCCAGTATATAGCCTGTTTGTCGTTTGCATTGTATTCGTCATTTCTAAAAGCAGGCACAAAACTAAATCCTTGTTTTACTATTTTATTTACATTTTGGTTTGTATTCAAATCAATTCCCTTCTTAAGAAATATAGCAACCGCCCCATGCTGAGCCCCTCCCTCAGAGCCATAAAAGGTACCCGGCTCATACACTTTTATTAATGCGATGTCTGATACCCTGATACTTGTTAACTGCGAAACAGTCGGGGTTAATTGATCCTTAGGGTCCCCGGCTCCTAATTGATTGGAATTTAGTTGCCGCTCGTCAATATAAAAAATGGGCATATTCAAAATAGTTGCCCTTACCGGATCAACAGCCTTATTATACTTAAATATCCCGCTTGTTTCGCGCCAATAAATTTCTGGTGTGTTTTGAAGGTCGCCACTAATATTTAAGCCAGGCACCCGCCCCTGCAGGTATTGCAAAACATTACTGGAAAAATCTGCTTGCGCAGTTTTTTCATCGGTTAGGTCGAACATTCTTGAAAAATTTCTTTCGCCGGCAAAAACGCCTGAGGTGTAAGCGTCATCAAGGCTGTCAAGATGCGTTTTAACTTTGGTGGTAACCGTAACACCTTTAAGTGTGGTGCCATCTGCATTTGCAACCGGCGCGGGGGCAACCCCTGCAACTGCCCCAAGGCCCGAATGATAATTTACAAGGCTATATTTGTATGGCTTGTAATAAAATGGTATTGATAAAACAGAATCGGTTTCATTTTTGTCGAATGTAACCGTAACCTCTTTATTCTTTTTTTGCGAGGTATTTTGATAATAGAAGGATGCCGTATCGTGAAAATTCAGGTCATTTACATAAAAATTCCCTTTGTCATTTACTGATATATTTAAAAAAGTATTGAGCGAATCTTTTGCGCTCTTCATGATCAATACCAGGTTGTTGTTAACAAAGGGTATCTTTTTATCGCCCTTTGCTATAACTACATTGCCTTTGAGTGATAACGACTGCTCGGGCAAATAGTTAGTCTTTGGAAACTTATTGGCAAGCACCTTTTGCCAGTCAAAATAGTTCCATGATTCGGTAAGCATAACAAGATCTAACCGGCGCCGCGTTTCAGTTGAATTGTCCTCAAAATAATTGGCCGGGTTGTAGAGGTAGTTTTGTATGCCGTGCAAATAAATATCAGAAAATACGTCATCTCCCTGCTGTTTGGCAACTGCAGAATCCGCCGAAGTAACTGAAACCGAATAATGCCCATCTGAATCATTTGGTACCTGTAAAGTAAACTGGTTTGCGCCCGCAGCATTTGTAGTTATTGCACGCAGGCTTGCAGCAAGGGTTGCAGCACCATGGTGCAGAAATACAAGACGATCTGCCAGTGGTTCACCGTCCTTGTTGAAGACAGTTATATGCGCAATATTTTGACCATCATTCCTAAGGCCTAAAGTGCTGGTGGCAATTAATATGGTATCATCATAATCGCCCGCATAAGTGCTGTCGAAACGGATATTTATCAGGCGGTTAAATTTTGCAGTATGGGCGCAAATAATAATATTGCCATATTTCTCTTTTTCATTCTTGCTTCTGGCAATGTGAAAATATACCTGGCTATTATTGCCGGAGTCGGGTTTATCAACAACATGTAAAACAATACCGCTCTTCTTTACTTCGGGCAGCGGAAATATTTTAGTGATACCACTGGTTGTTTCTGCCGATGCGGAATATACCACTCCTTCAAGCGGGTGAATAATAAAACTTCCCAGCCCATCGTCGCCGGTATGCAGCAGTGCTTTAACGGTACCTTTATCATCTATGATCTTACCGGTTACTTTAATGGGCCTCCCCTCAGCATCTTCGGCCTTATAGGCAACAACGCTTGTCAATCCGGTTACCAGGCTGCCCCCTTCGGGATAAAAATGCAACGCATAGTTTTTGTCTGCAACCAGGGAATTGGTTTCATATATGCTGCCGTTGAACACGGGGATATCCCTGTTAAAAAAGAAGGCCGGATCAAAATTCAGCATCCATGCCGTATAGGCGCGTACGTGGTAAATGCCCGTATTAAATAAGGGCCCAAGTTTAAAATGTCCCTCTGAAACGCCATTATCAACAGGCAACACTTCCCGTTTAACCAGGTTATTCTGCATGTCAATCAATTCCACATACATTATTTTGCTGAGGGAGGAAAAAGAAGCTTCATCAACTGGCAGAATATAGCTTTTAAACCAAATATCTTCCCCGGGTGCATAGCTGCTTTTATTAAATTGCAGGTGTATCTTTTCGTGGGGATATGCCTGGTAAAAGATATTGATGGCATTTAATAGTTTTGATTCAAGTGAATCGTCTGTTGCAGGTGCTTTAAAGGCGCTCACAACCAAAAATGCGGTGGCTGTGATGCACAACCGTATGGCAATTTTTCTCATGTTGAGGTAGCTTTGGAGAATTAAAGTTAGCGAAAAGAATCATATGTATCTACCCTGCCCACCCTTCCCTATCCAAACTTCTGTATTGTATGGCCTCTGCAAGGTGCTCGGCTTTTATATCGGCGCTGGCTGAAAGGTCAGCAATGGTGCGGCTTACTTTTAAAATGCGGTCGTAGGCGCGGGCGCTTAAATTTAATCGTTCCATCGCCCTTTTTAATAATGCTTCACCGGCGGAATTTATGGCGCATATTTCCCGAAGTTGTTTACTGCTCATTTGCGCATTGGCATACATGCCCGGGCTGTCTTTATAACGTTCGGTTTGTATATCCCTTGCTTTTATAACACGGTCACGAATATCAGATGATGATTCGCCTTTGCTTTTACTGCTTAATTCACTGTAAGCAACCGGCGTTACTTCAACATGCAGGTCAATCCTGTCGAGCAACGGGCCCGATATCTTATTCAAATATTTTTGCACTGCACCAGGCGGGCAGGTACACTCCTTCTCCGGGTGGTTATAATAGCCGCACGGGCAGGGGTTCATACTGGCTATCAACATAAAATTGGCAGGAAAGTCCAAAGCTACTTTCGCTCTTGAAATAGTAACCCTTCTTTCTTCCATCGGCTGCCGCATTACTTCGAGAACGGTACGCTTAAATTCCGGCAGTTCATCTAAAAACAACACCCCATTATGTGCCAAAGAAATTTCACCAGGTTGGGGTATGCCGCCACCGCCAACAAGCGCAACATCGCTGATAGTATGGTGTGGCGAACGGAAAGGCCTTTTATTGATGAGTGAACTATTCTCCGGCATTTTGCCTGCAACACTGTGAATTTTTGTGGTCTCCAGCGCTTCGTGTAAGCTCAATGGCGGTAATATCGTAGGCAATCTTTTTGCAAGCATTGTTTTGCCCGCACCGGGTGGGCCTATTAGTATGGCATTATGGCCGCCTGCGGCAGCTATCTCCAATGCGCGTTTTATATTCTCCTGCCCCTTTACATCATTAAAATCAACATCAAAACTGTATTGGGAATGAAAAAATTCATCCCTTGTATTTACTTCAACGGGCTGCAAACTATTTTCATCCGCAAAAAAACCTATCACATCTTTTATATGGCTAACACCATATACAGCAAGGTTATTTACCATGCCGGCTTCGCGTACATTTTGTTTGGGAACAATAAGGCCTTTAAAACCTTCTTTCCGCGCCTGTATGGCAATAGGCAATGCACCTTTTATTGGTTGTATAATTCCATCCAGGCTAAGCTCGCCCATCATCACATAATCGCTAAGGCGCTCCGGCTGCTCTATTTGTTCGCTCGCGCCAAGCACTCCTATCGCAATCGGAAGGTCAAATGCGCTGCCGCTTTTTTTAATATCAGCTGGCGCCAGGTTAACCACCACTTTTGTGCGCGGCATGTGGTAGCCGTTTGTTTTAATGGTGCTCTCAATGCGCTGCAAACTTTCTTTTACTGAGCTATCGGGCAAGCCAACTATAAAATAATTCTGGCCATTGCTTACATTCACTTCAATAGTAATAGAAATAGCCTCTACCC
Organism: Bacteroidota bacterium; assembly: GCA_013286305.1. Lineage (GTDB taxonomy): Bacteria > Bacteroidota > Bacteroidia > Chitinophagales > Chitinophagaceae > JABDFW01. Next base: position 2,486 of record JABDFW010000021.1, on the reverse strand, counting down.
CATATACAGCACTGCCAAAAGTTTTTACCAGCATGAATTTTATTTTAGGTATCCGGGTTGTGGTGCTAATAGCATCTTCGTTGTGTCACTCACTTCAAAGTCCGGACCATTATTGAACAATGAGGAAAAATACAACTTGCTGCTGAAATGAGGAAATTGTTTTGTTGGGAGTTAGTATAGGGAAAGAATAGGCAAAATTCACTTATTAGTTTTTACTCTACAATTTGTAACCCTTCAATGCGTTCAAAATGCTTCCTGTTCAACGTTGCAAAAGGCAAACTGTTAGCCATCGCAGTCGCTGCAATAAACAAGTCAGCAATACCAATTTGTTTTCTGTTAATTTTCAGTCGGCTGTTAATTTCAACTGCTTTTTTTACTGCTGCCTGATCAAAAATCAATACCTGTGTTTTTTGCAATAGCTCATCCCAAAAATTGAGCTGGATATCAGTTGCTCCGGAATAAATTTCGTATTCTGTTATGGCGGAAATAGAAAAAATATAACCTTGCCGCACAAGGGCAATTAATTTTGAATTTTCCTTATCTGTTTTACGAAAAAGGTCAATAAGGATTGATGTATCAACCAAAACTATTTTGTCCGCCATTTATTAATAGCTTTTCTTGTTTTGGCAATTTCATCTAATTGTTTTTTGGTGAACGTGGGTGCAGAGAGGAGCAGTGTTTCTAACTCCGTTGTTTTACCGGAATCTTCGGTTTCCTTTTCCACTTCCTCTTTTAGCTTTGCCCACTGTGTAGCCGGAAGTTTTTTGGCAATAGTTACTAATTGTTCAAATGCTATGTCTGCCTCTGCTTGCATATATCAAAGGTAATAAATTTTCTCAAGCGGCGAAAAGAAGGAAGTTAGAAGTGTAACTTAAACCAATGGAAAATATTTTTCTATTAAATCAAGGTATTGATTTATACTCATCCCCAAAACCTTAACTATCCTTATTAAACACCACATAACATTCACAATCAATTTATTATTTATATCCCCTTCTCAATCATTTCACTTCCTTCACCACCCCTTCATACAACAAATTAACGTTCGGGTCAGCAATCAGCTTAACCGGTTTTTCAGATGAGGGTATTTCAAAGGTGGTTACCTTATCTTTTATGCCAATATCGGTTACAGCTCCCCTATCGTTAAGGGCAACTTGCAAAGGAAATTCAAACAATACACTTTGCTCCTGGGTAACAACAACTGTTACTATTTTCTTTGCACCGCTATACCTCCATTCAATATTTAATATTGGCTGCCCCGGCGTATATAACCACTGTTTAAAAAAAGCTTCCAGATTTTGGCTGCTAACTTTTTCAAATACCTGTCTCAAGTCATCCGTATTTGCATTTTTGCCTGCATATTCTGCGTAATAGGCACGAATGCTACGCCAGAAAATAGTATCACCCAGCTTTCTTCTCAGCATGTGCAATACCCACCCGCCTTTTTGATAACTGTTGGCGTTTAGCAGTTGCATCATATTGTTGCCATAAGTGGTATCAACTACGGGCGTATTTCTTTTTTTTGAGAATGCGATAACCTTTTTCCTGTCTTCGATCAGCCTTTTATTAAAACTGTCAACCCCATATTTGTTCTCATGGTAAAGGTGCGCCATATAAGTAGCAAATCCTTCACTAAGCCATAAGTGCTGCCAGTCTTTTTCGGTTGCATTATCGCCAAACCACTGGTGGGCTATTTCGTGTGCAAGCAAGCCTTCCAATGTTTTATCACTTACCGAGTTCTCATAATAAAAAATGGCGCTTGCATTTTCCATCCCTCCAAAAATTGTTTTTGATTGCACATTGGCAAGTTTTTTAAATGCATACGGCCCTACATGGCCTATAAAAAAAGGCAGTATATTTTTTGCCTGCGCATAGGTTACAAAACCAGTGTCCCTGCTCTCGGGATACACCCAGGTATAAACAGGTATGCCTGCAGCGCTGCCTGTATAATTAACCGCAAAATCAGCAACGCCTATAACCATTATCTTGGTGGGCAGGTCAGCGGTTTCTTCCCATCGTGTCAGCTTAAAATGGTTAGGCAGGTTTGTTTCTTCTGTTTGTATGCCATTAGAAACAACCTGGTAATGGTCAGGTGCTGTTACAATAAATTCAACGGAGGCTTTATCAGAAAGATGGTCATTGCAGGGCAACCAATTATGCGCCCTGTTGGGCCAATTATCACCAAAAAAAGTACGATGGCCAAATTCATTTACAGATATTATCAACCCATCAGCCGGTATACCTTCATACGCGATAGTGAAGTTAGAAACATCCCCCGCTTTTGCAGGTACGTTAATGATAACATGTTGCGAATCTTGCGAAAAACCAACTTCTTTTTGCCCTTGCAGTACATGGCTAACCGTCATGCCTTTACCATTTGCCTTTTTTTCAACAAGGTCAAGCCTCAGGGCCTGTAGATCCTGCAAAAACTTAATGGTTATTGTTGCATTGCCTTTAATAACATTATTTGAATCGTTTAACCCAAT
>JABDFW010000020.1 GCA_013286305.1 Bacteroidota bacterium | reverse complement strand
AATTGCCGGTTAATTTATGTGGTGTAAAATGCATATACGAGATTTGCAGATGGCCTGTATGAAAAAAATAGTCACACAAAAAATATCCCTGTTTTTTGTAGCAGTCTTTCTCTTTGCTTCTTTCATTTCTTCTGCACAAAATGATCTTAAGGGCTGGCATTTGTCAGACCTTAAGCAAGACAGCTTTTATGGCATAAGCCTTACGAAAGCTTATAATTTTTTGGTGGGCAGAAAAGCAAAAACAGTTATTGTGGCTGTAATAGACTCCGGTATTGACACCACACACGAAGACCTTAAGAATGTATTATGGACCAATACAAAGGAAATTCCCGGCAATGGTATTGATGATGACGGTAACGGTTATGTGGACGATGTGCATGGATGGAATTTCCTCGGTAATAAAAACGGCGCCAACCTTAAGAAAGATGTTGATGAAAAAAGCCGGCTTTATTACCGGTACAAATGCAAATTTGATGGCAAGGAAATTAATACGGATTCTTTGAACGACACTGAAAAATGGATATACAGCGAGTGGAAAAAGGCGGCAAGCCAAATGAATGTATCGGGGGATGAACAAATGGAACTTGCCCTGCTTGATATTACCCGTAAAGCGTTTAAAAAACATGAACAGGTAATTCGCCAGGAAATGAATAAGGATGTTTTTACCAATGATGATGTGGAAAAATTCCAGCCTTCTACTACAAAAGGCAAACAGGCAAAACTCGGTTACATCACCTGCTTAAAAATGTTTGGCGCTAATCAAACTGATGAAACCAATGCAGATATTATTAATGAACTGAATGAATATATTGATGGTAAAAAGCAATCTATCCAGGAAAAAACTACGCAGCCCGAAGATTACCGCAAAGAGATCATTAATGACAATTATCTTGACTTTAACGACCGGTATTATGGCAATGCCGATATAATGGGCCCATCCCCTTTGCACGGTACTCATGTATCCGGTATCATAGCTGCTCAAAGGGATAATAACATTGGAATAAACGGCATTGCAGACCATGTGCAGATAATGATGATAAGGGCCATACCCGAAGGGGATGAATATGATAAGGATATTGCTTTGGCTATAAGGTATGCTGTAGATAATGGCGCGAAAGTGATAAATATGAGTTTTGGCAAAAGCTTTTCACCCGAGAAAGGATGGGTAGATGAAGCGGTGAAATATGCCGAATCAAAAGATGTATTACTGGTACATGCATCAGGTAATGAATCGCATGATGTTGACACCGTTGATAATTTTCCCAATTGCGACCTTAAAGAATACCATTCAAAAGCATCGAATTTTATAAATGTAGGCTCCAGCGGCGATCCTCATATTGGTGATGGTAAAATGGTGGCCGATTTCAGTAATTATGGCAAACAAAGCGTAGATATATTCGCGCCTGGTGTAAAAATATATTCAACCTTGCCCGGCGGCAACCAATATGGGTTTGAGCAAGGCACCAGCATGTCGGCCCCCATTGTTACAGGCGTGGCGGCGCTGATACGCTCTTATTTTCCGGGTTTATCTGCCAGGCAGGTAAAATATATCATAGAAAACTCTGCCATGCACATTTCAGACAGTACAATTGCCATAACAGAGCCGGGAACTAATGTACATGTAGCTATGAGTGACCTTTGCGCAACCGCAGGTTTTATAAATGCTTATAACGCCATTCAAATGGCGGCCGGAATGAAACCAGAATTAACGCAGGAAAAAAAGCAAACAGAAAAAGCGCTTAAGCCAGCTCTAAAAAATTAAAATACATATTTTATGGCGAGGCCCTTACCACCGGAATCTGCAACATTCTATCACCATTATATTAAACTTACGCAAGGCAATTCAGCTACCGAAGCGGTAAACAATCATTCGGCGCAATTACTTGATTTTTATACCAACCTGCCTGAAAATAAGGCTGATTATGCTTACGCTGAAGGCAAATGGACTTTAAAAGAATTATTGCAGCACCTTATAGATGCAGAAAGAGTTTTTACTTACCGCACTATGCGTATTGCCCGCAAAGACACTACACCACTGGCTGGTTTTGACGAAAATACCTATACTGCTAATTCGCTCGCAAACAGCAGAAACTTTACATCGCTGAAAGAAGAATTTGCAGCCCTGCGCAGGAGTACTGACCTGTTTATATTATCGCTTAATGAAGAACAATTAAAAGGGAGCGGTACCGCCAGCGGAAATTTTATAACTGCAAATGCGCTGGCTTTTATTATCTACGGCCATTTATTGCACCATGTAAATATTATCAAGGAAAGATATTTGCAGGCGTAGAAAAAAGATGGTTCTATGATGGATAATATGGGTACAAGCTTGATTTCACATTCGACTCCTTCAGAGTCGGTGGAAACTTAAACTCTGCATTTCTATAGACATTTGACACCCTTTGGGGTCATTCGAAAGATTTGCAGATATATGACTTTTTGTACTTGACTCTGAAGGAGTCGAAGGTTTATAATAAATTAATGGAACCGGGTCTGCTACCCCAGCGGGGTGGAATGTGCCGAGAGCCACCTTTGATGCCTTACCCACCCAATTCGTCATAGAGCCAAAAAGATTAAAAGAATACGGAGAATTTAAGCTTTGCAAAAAAAGGCGTACCGGGCGTATAGCTTACTTCATCTACAGGTTGTATTTCATATTTAAGGCGCGATACATATTCAAACTGCGATTCGTTCCATTGCTGGTTAAACAGATTTTCGATGGCTATTCCTATTTCATATTTACGGGTAGTGTAATTGGCAGTAATATCAGTAATAAAATATCCCAAAGCGGTTAAAGTATAGGAATCATTTGCAGCTCTGTCGTGCAAATAGCGGTAGCTTATACCACCATTAAAGCCATTTTCAAATTTAAAATACAGCCCCGCGGTACTGGTAAACGTGGGTGCCAGCGGCAAGTAATTCTGTCCCTTGGGGTTGTCAAGGTTTCGCGGCCTTGCAAGATCAGCATTCAAATTTCCATAAAGCCATTTATTGAATTGATAGCGCAAAGACAGGTCAATACCTTTCCGCAAAGTTCTTCCGCCGGGCATTACACTTTCATCACCAAGATCAGACCCATAAATAAATTCTTGCTGCAGGTATAAATACCAAAGTGCGGCGTTGATAAACAAGTTTGGTGCAGGCTTCCAGTTTATGCCAAGGTCGGCGCCATAAGCTGCGGGTAAAATTTTATAACCCTGGTTGGCAATTACCACACGGGCATCGTTTGAATGAAAGCCCTTGCCCACCTTAAAATAAACCTGGAACTGCGAATTGGCTGTATATTGAATGCTTAGTTTAGGGCTTATAATTGCTTTGGTTTGAACGGGTTTTACTCCGTTATAAATTGCAGCAGCAGTATCCGAAACAGGCGCCATATTAAGATAATAAAAGTAAAAATAGTCAAGCCTTATCCCGGTGCTAAAAAGCCATTTACCTGCCTGCAGGTCTTCATTAAAATAACTATTGGCGTTCATTTCCTTCACGCGGCCCAACTGTATATAGTTTAATATGCTGTCGCCATGCAGGGTATGGCTTAGCCAGCCCGGGTGTGTTGCATCATACCTTATACCTATACCAGCAGTTGTTGTAAGCACGGCATCGCCTATATTACTTTGGCGGGTAAGTTTGCCATTATATCCAAATAGGTCCCTGTTCTCGTGTTGGCCAAACTCATCGCCATTAACAGGGTCAGTATAATAAAAAGTAAAGTTTGAAACCAGGTTTAAAAAATAATGCGAATAATATAACTGGTTTTCAAGTGTGGTATTACCTAAATTGGTCGTAAGCTTTATGCTGGCGTTTGTGCGACTTGTATAGCCACCCTGCGAGCTGTCAATCACTCCAAACCGGTCTTTCATATATCCTTCAGCAACGGCCCGGTTGGGTACCTCCCCTGAAGCTCCCCAGCCCGAACTCAGCGTAGAGGCTATTATGCTTAATTTACTATTGCTGCCAACAGGGGTAATAAATTTACCAAAAATATTAAACCGGTTAAATTTTTCATGTAAGTCAAAAGGCCCGTCAGCATACAGGCCTTCTGCCGCAATGTAAAAGCTTTGTCCTTTATACATTGCTTTTTTGCTTAACAGGTTAAACATGGCGACCATACGCAGTGTATTATATTGGCCTGCCTCAATCTTCACCATATTCTCATCAAGCATATTTTTTGTGGTATAAGCAACATAGCCTGCTGTATTAAAATCTCCCTTATCGCTGTAATAAGGGCCTTTGCCGAATTCATAACTTGCAACCGTTTCAGGTATTATAAAATGCATGTCAGCATATCCTTGTCCATGTGCATTCGAAACAAGGTTTACTGGTATGCCATCTGCGGATATGTTAACATCTGTACCATGGTCAGCATCAAAACCCCGGAGGAATATTTGTTCTGCCTTCCCTCCACCCTGGTGCTGGGCAATAAACAAACCCGGTACAAGCCTTAAAAGATCCTGTGCCGATTTAACGGGCTGCACATTCAAATCAAGCTGGCTTAATGTACGAAAAGCGTTTAAGCTTGTTTTGTTTGTGATAGTTACAGCCTTTAGATCAATTTGCCCTTTTTCAAGCGCTATGGTTAATGATGGCGTGTTGCCCCGTGCAATTTGTACCTGCTGCGTTGTATAACCAATATAAGATATATTAACCAAACCGCCGGCAAACACATCTTTTAAAACAAATTGGCCGTCTTTGTTTGTTAAAGCGTTCTTTCCTGTTTTTGTATCGGTAACTACCGCCAGTTCAAGTGGCTCAAGGGTTTTCTTATCCACCACTTTGCCTTCGAGCAATAGTTGGGCATTAGATTCATTAATAATAAAAAAACAGAAAAATATAAGAATAGATAAAATTCTTCGCATAAAAATTTAGAATCCTTGTTGGAAAAATGTAAAGCCTGATTGGAAAAAACACTTGCTCAAATTGCCTATGCAATTATTTATTCAGATAAACTTTGGCGTATGCTATAAACGCGCAGTTAAGCGAGCGCTTAACCAAGATCACTTTAAACCTAACCGTGCCAATGTTTAGAGAATAACTAAGCAGCAAAATTTTGGAGGAGGAGCCTGGTTGAAAATAAAAACGGCTTCCGGAATATTTAGATTAAAAACGGGGTAAGATATATCAAATGCATTTAAACTCACTTCATCATTACATTCGGTAAATGTAAGGTGAGGTGGAAAAGGTTCTTCGGTTTTAACCGAATTGTGTGCTTTATTATTTTCATTTTCAGAGCTGGTTGCAGATAATTCTTTTTCAAGGTGGTTAGCGCCATATTTGGCATGTACCGTGGCAATATGGATTGATTCTGCAAATGTATGAGCCCAGGCATCGCTAATAAGCGGCATTAGCGGTTTAAGCATTACCGTTACATAGAGTAAAACAAGGTAATATGCGCCGGGATGTTTCATGTGTTGTAATGCACTTACGGATAAACGTGCCTCCCGGATTTAATTTGTTAAAATAACTGCCGGCGGTTTATTACCGTAAATAAATATGCTAAAACCTGCCCTGTTTAAAATATTTTCCTTCCTAATCCGTCTATCCTTGTATTATTCATTTTAAAAAATAAGAACATGAACTACAATCAGTCATGCGCCGCAAAAGGCACTTACGGTAACCGGCACAGCCACCAGTTTAACCGTGTAATGGAAAGGGCTGCAGTTAACATTTACAAAACGGAGAACAGCTATGAAATGCTGGTATTTGCTCCGGGGCGTATTAAAGAACATTTTCATTTGGATGTAAAGAGCAATGAGCTCGTTGTGTCTTATTCACCACCGGAAGGCTTTCCAAGGCCTGAATGGGTGCGCAGGGAATACAGCCGCGGAGGGTTTGAAAGAAACTTTGCACTGGATGAAAGCATTGATACTGCCGGCATAACAGCAAAATATATTGATGGGGTATTACAGGTAAGCCTGCCGGTTGTACCCGGCAAAGGGGTTGTGAAACAGGAAATAGTGGTTAGCTAAAATGTAAAGGTTGGATGGTAAAAGGTGGCAGTTGTAGAAGGCTGCCACCTTTTTTTATTTGACGTGTTTAATTAATAAAACACGCTATCTTGGTCAAAATTGTATGTAAAGCATTTGTAATGAAACACACACAACTATTTAAGGCAAGTATTATTACAGGTATAGTTATAGTTTGCCTTTTTGAAAGCCGTATTGCATCAAGCGAAAGTAAAAAGCAAAAAGGCAATGCTGATGCAGGTGAAAATGCAGCACAATTACCTTGCTTCCTTGCCATTTCTGATGTACATATTGATACTTCAAAAGCTGTTACCAAATATGGCGATGAAACGGGTATGGATCTTTGGAATTCCACCACACAAAAAATATCCACGATAATATCAACAGATAAACCAACATTCATAATTCTTTTAGGCGATCTTCCGTGGCACGCGAAAAGAGATAATCCTGCCCAATTAAACAGCGCAAAAGGCAATACAGGGTTTGTGTTGCAAAACTTAAGAAAAATAGCGGTTGCCTCAAAAATACCCCTGCTGTATGTGCCGGGAAATAATGATTCGCAAGGCGGTGATTATGACGCTTTTACCGTGAATGGTAAAACACCTTTCATGCTGGATGCCGGCGGCCAACTTAAATGGCCAATGATAACCGGTGCATCTTCGCACAATAACAATGATCCTTCTATTGCCGATAGCACCCAATTAAAGCTTGGCTGCTACTCAGCGTGGCCGCTTGGTAAAAAAAGCCATCTTAGGGTTATCGCTTTAAACTCGGTGATATTTGTAAACGATAAAGCCTATTCGGCAAATGCAACAGATGATGCGGCTGCTGAAATAAACTGGTTTAAAAATCAGCTTATTGACGCAGTTAATTCAAAGGATTTTGTGTTGATTGCTATGCATGTGCCACCGGGTAAAAATGCTTTTCTTAATACCTTACATAATGGCAAAGGGTTTGGAAAAAATATGTGGGATTCCACCTTATTATATGAAGGTAAAACTGTGCAGGATGCTTTTTTAGACATAGTTAGCCAATATAAAAAAAGCATCATTGGCATTTTGGGCAGCCACACCCACATGGACGGCATAAAAATATTGACAGACAAATGCGGTGGGTTTTCAAATTTCCTTATCTCTGTTCCCTCTATTACGCCAGATCATTTGAATAACCCGGGAATGAAAATTATCAGTTACGACCCTTCAAATAATTTTTCACTGGTGAATTTTGTCACTTATTATTACGCGATAGGCAGTACTGCACAAACAGGATGGGAAAATTCTTACAGTTTTGACGGGATATTCAATTGCCCGCAAAACACACCCATACGGGAATATATTCAATCAAAAATTTTTGATAAAAAAGATACAACCGGTTTTCTGCAGGATGTTAAAAGCATCTATACGGTTAAAAGCATCATGCCAAACGATAATGATATGAAAACAGCGGTAAAAGTTGATCATCAAAAAGAGCACTGCACACCTTAATGATCTTGCTGCTGCAATTATTCTTCAACCAAAGGCGCAGTCAGTGGCACATGTATGCGGTTGGGGATCACGATCCTGAAAATGGTTCCAACACCATAAGTTGAGCGGACAGATATGTCACCGCCAAGCCGGGTAAGCGCTTCTTTTACTATATGCAGCCCAATACCCAGGCCGGTAACATTATTACTGCTGCGGAAAAACATTTTAAATATATTATTCAGGTGCTGTTCTAATATACCTATTCCATTGTCCTCAATTTCTATCAGCGCCTTGTCTTCATTTGAAGTAACTTTTATTTTTACAACAGGATTTGTTTCAGTTTGTTTCTGGTATTTTACGGCATTGGAAATAAGGTTATCGAGGATAACCGAAAGCCGGAAAGCATCGTTCCTGAATTCAAAAGATTGGTCAATGGTGAGGAGAAAATCAATATTGGGGTTTTGCATGCGGCATATACTAATGCTTTCGCCAATAAGTTTTGAAAAATCAATTTCATTGGTTTCATCTTCCACCCGGATACTTTTATAATATTCTATTATTTTTTGTATAAAAACATCCATCCTGTTAACACAGGTTTCAATCATGCCAAGATAATTATTGGGGTCGATAACAGAATTCTCCATCCGGGCCAGGTTCAAAATACCCATTACAGAAGCAAGCGGCGACCTAAGGTCGTGTGAGGTACTATAAACAAACCTGTTTAGCTCATCATTGGTTTTCTCAAGCTCAAAAACCTTGTGTTTCAATTGCAGGCGCATGGTGTAAATTTCAAACGCATTTTGAATGGCGTTCTGCAATTCAAATTCATCCCATGGTTTTTTAATATAGCGGTATATCTCTCCCTTATTAATAGCATCTATAATTGCCTCTGCATCAGAATAGCCGGTTAATAAAATTCTTACGGGGTCGGGATGCGAATTGCGTACAATTTGAAAAAACTCTACCCCGGTTGACTGTGGCATGCGCTGGTCGGCAATAATAACATGCACCTTCTCATTATTGAGGATACCCATCCCTTCGGCTGCCGATGAAGCAGTGAACACTTGATACATTCTGCGAAAACTTGCCTGGAAGGATAACAGGTTATTTCTTTCGTCATCAATGTACAGGACTTTTATCTTTTTTTCCTGGTTGCTCATTAGGTATTGTATAAAGTTAATTAAGTTATTGGTTGCACATAAGGTAAAGTTATAATAAAATCAGCGCCGTTTCCCGGTGAAGAAATAATATCAATTTTACCATGATGTTTTTCAATTATTTTAAAAACAATTGCCATTCCCAGGCCCGTGCCTTCCCCAACATCTTTCGTTGTAAAAAATGGCTCAAATACACGATGTTTCACTTCCTCTGTCATACCAATGCCTGTATCTTTTATGCTTATTTCTATTCTGTCTTTGTCAATATCACGGGTAGTTATGGTTATACTTTCGGCGTTTGTTTTAACTGATTTGGCGTTAATAGCCTGCAGCCCGTTGGAAATAATGTTCATAAATACCTGGTTAAGCTTACCAGGGTAGCATTCAACATTACCTTTTGCAGTGAATGACTTTACCAATTGCACATCAAAAGGTATGGTGTTGCGTATAAGAACTATGGTTGATTCAATACCGTCATGCACATTTACCACTTTAAGTTCGCTTTCATCCAGCCGGCTAAACGTTCTAAGCCCTCTTACTATTTCAGCGGTGCGCTCCGCGCCGTCTTCAATACCTTTTATCAGGTGCCCAACCTCGGTTTTTATAAAATTAATATCTATCTGCTCCTGAAGTTCGGCAATTTGTTTCAATTCTTTTTTATAATTATTTGCGTCGCCATTTAATGTATGCAGGCGGTTATATTGCTGCATAACCTCAAATATATCATTTATATCAAGCTTTAAGGGGTTGATATTTGACTTTACAAAATTGATGGGATTATTGATCTCATGTGCGATGCCCGCCGTTAGCTGCCCGAGCGATGCCATTTTTTCAGCATCCACCAATTGCGCCTGTGCATCTTTCAGGTTTATTAATGTATCGCTTAACTGGTGGTTTGTGGCGCGCAATTCTTCCGTGCGTTCCAATACTTTTTTTTCCAGTACAATATTTTGGTCGCGCACTAACTGTTCATTTTCTTTGGAAACTTTTAATGCCTCCAGTTGGGATTGCTCTTTTTCTTTTTTATAGATGTTTATCCTGTCAGCAAGGGCAAGTGAGAGCATGATGGCCTCAATTCCGGAGCCTATATATAATATATAGGTTGTAAAATTATTGTATGGTAATACATCCAAATTGCGGAGGGATTGTATCTGCCTGCCAATAGCAAATACAAACCAGGCAGCAAAATAGTAATATGCCGGGCGGTAACCGCGCCAGGCGATATAACCAGATGCAACTATTAACAGTATGCCGCCAATTATACCATTGATGCTAAGCAGCGTATAAGAAAAGGATAACTTGTAAAAAAATTCAGCAACAATAGGGAAGATATACAGCACCATCAAGGCATAAAATATCCATGTTAGAACTTTTGAGAATTTTTTTATTTGCAGAAATGCCAGCCCGAATATAAGTGCTGTTATACCGGGAAAAGTAGAGGTTATTAAAACCGCATACCTGTTGAATTGGGGATGATTGGGCCACAAAAATTTAAACGACCACCCCGAAAAAGTTACTAATGCAAATAGCAACGCAAACAGGTACAATACATAAAAAAAATAACTTTTATCCTTTGTGGAAAAAAACAGGAAGAAGTTATACAAAAGAATAGACACAATGAGCCCTGTATAAAGGCCGATTATAAGTGTTTCCTTCTGCGAGGTTTTGCTTAAACTACTCTCATTATTAATACTTAAAGGTAATTGAAGAGGATGCTCACCCGTAAAATGAATGTAATAAGTGCCTACGGCGCCAGGGGGTATGTTCAGGGCAAAAATAAAGCCTGTACTATTGGTACCACGGGATGAAAAAGGATATTGGTTGCCGGTTACCTTTATAAGCTGGAGTTGCCCGGCGCTGTCAAGCCTATACACCTCAATTGCGGGTATATTGGCATAATCTACTGCAAGGTATAACGTGTTATCCGGCAAGTTGTTTTTTAAGGCAACCCTTACCCATACATTGTTATAATTTGCAAGAAATGACGAAACTTTTTTAGATAATACTTTAAACCTGCCGGGTTGTATTTTTACGATCGTTTCTTTTGAATATGTATTTGAAGAATCAAAAAAAGTTTCAACCAGGTTGCCAATTGGCTTTGTAAGCAAACTACTGTCAACATTTACCGGGGTCTGCCCCAGCAGGCATAGGGGGTAAAGCAAAATAAATGTAAAAATATACTTGATCATCATGGATATGTGGCAGCTGTTTTAGCGCTTAAAATTAAGATATATCAGGTATTTTAAATTCATTATTGTCTGCTGAAGCTATTTGCAGTTGATAATGCACATTAACTTCAACATTTTTAAAAGGTGATTTTTCTTTTAAAACCGCGTTCGGGTTTTTACGTAAAAAGAACATTTTTTCCCGTTCTTTGGGGTGAGCGTTTGGCAGGTTTTCTGCGTCTTCTAAAAAAACTGCAGTTGCAATAAGGTCAAGCTTTGGATAGTAGAATGTTCCATTATTGCCAACCTGGCTAAAAACTTCGCTGCCAATCCATTGGTTAAACCTGACAGTAACCGGGGAACACAGCGAGAACATACTGTTTAACCCTATTTGATTGGATATTACAACTGCAACCCGGGATGGAAACAAACTTCCGATGCCAAGGCCGGCAACTTCTACTGAATTCCACAAACCGCATAATTCGCCTGTACCCTTGTGAGAATAGTGCTGTACATATTCTTTTATCTTAGGGTCCATGGTCCAGGTGGCCATCTCAATTGGTAAAGGGGTTACTCCGTCTGCAGCATGCACACGGGCACCGCCATAGAGCTTTTCAGCATCAAGGGATTCAACTACAATCACAAAAACAGCCCTGTTATGCATCCACGCATCACTTGAAGAGGTTACTTTATGAATTCCATGATTTTCTAATACTTTTTTGTGCCCTTCAATAAACTTCAAGCAGGTAGCTGGATCATCCGGAGCCCTGAATGCTCTTATCCTTATATCGGTTTCCATTCTTTTACACAGGTATTGATTAAAAGTTACCCAAAATATCACAAATAAACATCATACAATGATACACCTAATTTTCTTAATATTATTTTACCCGTTTCAGAATTCTTGGCTAACTTGCAGCAAATCCAACAATATCGTGGTCTGCAATATAAATATTCCATAATCTTCGCATGATAAATATTCTTTATATTGATGATGAGCCCCATAATCTTATTGCTTTCAAAGCCGCTTTCAGGCGTACTTACAATGTATTTACTGCTGAAAGTGCAGAAGAAGGGCTGAAAATATTACAAAACAACCAAATTCATGTTATTTTAAGTGACCAGCGGATGCCAAAAGTGACCGGCATTGAATTTTTTGCTTCAATAATCGAAGCTTACCCTGACCCCATACGGATACTTATTACCGGCTATACAGATATTAACGCCGTAATTGATGCCATTAACACAGGCCAGGTTTATAAATACCTTACCAAACCCTGGAGCGAAAATGATGTTAAGAATTTTATTGAAAAAGCTTACGAGGTTTATAGCCTTAGAAAAGAAAATATTGAGCTTACCGAAAAGCTGATAGATGTTAATAAAAAGCTTGAGTTCCTTGCCCGCCAAAGCCTTTTGAGCTGAGGAAGGGCATAAGGTATAAGGTGAAAGGAAAACAAATCATCAATATTCCCCTCTTCCCCTCATATTTCATATTTTTTTCCTTAATGACTTATTGACTAATGACTCTTCTGTCAACCCCTTTGTTCCTTAATGACTATTGACCAATGACTTCTTCCACTGTCATCTGTCAACTTCCATCTGTCAACTCCCGCTCCCCTGCCCTGCTGTCAGGTTCCGCATGTTTGTTCGTCAGTAATAACATAAGTGGATAAGTCAAAACAGCAACTTAACAGTTTTGGAGTTAACTTTGCTACCTTATTTCACTACATTATTAATATTAAAATATAAACACTATGGCTTTAGAATTTACAGATGCAAATTTTCAGAATACCGTTCTGGACAGCGACAAATTAACTATTGTGGATTTTTGGGCAGAATGGTGCGGGCCATGCCGTGCAATTGGGCCTGTTATTGAAGAACTTTCTAAGGAATACAATGGCAAAGTAAATGTGGGCAAAGTAAATGTTGACCATAACCCTACCATAAGCATTAACTATGGCATAACCTCCATACCGGCTATCTTATTTATTAAAGGCGGCAAGGTGGTTGACAAGCAAATAGGTGCAGTTCCCAAATCAATATTGGAAAAAAAGATACAGGCTCACCTGTAACTTATCATAACTAAGTTTTATAAAAGCCCCACATAATGGGGCTTTTTTTATTGTGGATTGAAATAATAGTGACTGTGGAAAATGGATATTTTGTTAAAAATTCTAATTTATTTTGATGTTTACGAAATAATCGTACATTTACGATAATTTCGTATAAATGGAGAAACTAACCAAGCAGGAAGAAGAAGTAATGCAGGCCATTTGGCATATCGGGGAAGGCACCGTTAAGGCATTTTTAGAGGATATGCCCCATCCCAGGCCCCCTTATACCACCCTTGCATCAACAGTAAAGAACCTTGAAAAAAAAGGTTTTATCAGCAGCCGTTTATTAGGCAATACCTATCTATACACACCAGCAATTCCTGAAGAAGAGTATAAACAAAAATTTATGCAGGGTTTTGTGCAGGATTATTTTAATAATTCATATAAGGAAATGGTGAATTTTTTTGTTGCACAAAAAAAGCTAAACCCTAATGAACTAAAAGAAATTATTAACATGATTGAAGGTAAAAACAATAAAAACTAATGCTATGCACCTGCCATTTGAGTACATGCTTAAAATTTCGCTTTGCCTTACAGTAACATACCTGTTTTATGTTTTATTGTTAAAGCGGATAACACATTATAGCTGGAACAGGCTGTTCCTTTTAACGTGCTCTGTTCTTGCGTTTATTATTCCTGCACTCAATATTAATTTGTTTGTAGAGCCGGAGAAATTAACCGGTGTATTTTTTGTAAACAAAATACCTGCAATTAATACAGACATAATTTCATCAAATATTAGTAACGGCAGTGTTGCATGGAATATGTCCTCACTCCTTCTCATCATTTTCATTACCGGGGTGTGTTTTTTTTCAGGCCGCCTGATCATCCAGTTTATTTCATTAAAAAAAATACAGGCAAAAGCACAGCTGATAAATAATGGTGAAGTAAAACTGTACCATCTTAACGCCGGCATTGCGCCATTTACCTTTTATAAAAGCATTTACCTTGATAAAAATATTTACAATGAGCAGGAATTAGATGAAGTGATAAAACACGAATTAGTGCATGTTAACCAGAAACATACTATTGATGTGCTTTTGGCGGAATTACTCTGTATATTAAACTGGTACAACCCCTTTGCCTGGATGATAAAACATGCCGTTAAAGAGAATCTTGAATTTATTGCCGACGATATTGTATTACAAAACGGTGTAAACCGTAAAGATTACCAATACCTCTTATTAAAAGTTACCGGCAACATACCCTGCACTGTTACAAGCAACCTTAACTTTTCTTCGTTAAAAAAACGCATTCAAATGATGAACGGTACTAAAACATCTAAAGCTCATTTGTTTAAATTTTTATTTATTGTGCCCATGTTAAGCATTTTGCTGCTGGCATTCAGGCATGCGTACGACAAACCTGTTGTTCACAGGCATTCAGACGCAACGGCGTTATCTGAGAATTATATTTTAGAATCACTTACTTATTCAATAACCGACCCTAAGATAGAAGCGCTTGTAAAGAAAGAACAGGGAAACAGCTATTTGAAGCAAGGGGATACCTTAAGCCTCTCCATGATAAAGAACGAGAAAGAACGGCTTCTGGGGATTTTACAAAAAAACGGGTACTCAAATTTAGGTACCCATGCCATAACGTTTGAGGTAGATACAACCTTAGGCAACAAAAGGTTTTCGGTGCAGGTAAATATAACAGCGGGGCAAAATAAAAGTTCTGTTCATAGCGGGCAAAACCAATCTTCAAAAGCAAACGTGACCAGCTATTATGAAAATAAACAGTACGATAGAAATGCTTTTGATAATAGAAGCTCAATGGCTTTTTTAAAACATGTTAATAACGTTGCGAATGCATAAAATGTAGCATCTCTTTTTATCCAATTAAAAAAATTATTGATTGTAAAATGGCCTCTAAAAAGGGGAAGGATATTGCTATGCTTATTGATGAACGATCTTAAAATAAAAAAATGTTTAAAAAAGAATTTGTAAAACCACTTATTGCCTTATTCCTTTTTTCACCCATAATAGCAGCCTGCCAGGTGATAGAAAAAATTTCTTTTGATGCAAATGACAGCACAGGCGGTTATTACCTGGCAGTGCGGCCGGCATCAAACAATATAAAAGGCGTACTGGTTTTGCTTAACAGTTTTAGGCCGCCGGAAAGCATGCTGCCGGAAACAAGGCTGCACAATGTGGGCTATGCAAATAATATGCTTACTGTATTTGCATCTATGAACTTTAAACTATATGCAGACAGCGTAGCAGTGCTAAGGCTCAATACCATTATGCGGGATATTGTTGCAAGATTTTCTCCTGATACTTCAAAATTTGCATTGGCAGGCCATGATTTTGCCGGCAGCATAGCTTTGCGATATACAGAGCTGACGTACGAGCATCCGGAACAATACCCGGTGCAGCCCAAGGCAGTTTTTGGTGTTGATTGCCCTATTGACCTGTTTAGCGTTTGGCACTGCTGTGAACGGGAAATAAAGAAGAATTTCTACCCCGGTACGGTTGGTGATGCAACATTGTTTATAAACGCAATGAAGAAAGAGAACGGTACCATTTACGATAATGCGGAGGCCTATAAAAAACTTACACCTTTTAACCATGATGCTGATGCGCCGGGCCATGAGCAATTTTTAAAAACCGTGGGCGTGCGTTTATATTATGATAACGACATTGAATGGCAATTAAAATACAGGGGCAATGGTTTGTATGACAGCAATATACCCGACGCCACAGAACTGGTAAGCCGCCTAATGCTTGCAGGTAATAAAAACGCGGAGTTTGTTGCCGCAAAACGGCCTGGCTTTAAAGCTAATGGGATGAGAAGCCCCAATGCAATGTCTATAGTAGAAGAATCAGAATGCATAGAATGGCTTATAACAAGGCTGAATATTCTTAACCCCAACAACCCGCTGGCGTGGGTACCACCATATACCTTTACTGTACCCGAAGGATGGCGTGTGGAGCGCACGGAATTTCCTCCATATTTTTCCCCGAATATTATTTATAAAGGTTTTGAAGAGATACATTTCCCTCCCGGATGGGGCAATATTAGTACCGAAGATTACTGGTCTGTTTCATACCTGCTCAGGCTTAACGGCAAGCAAAAGATAGATGAAGATGTTTTGCAGAATATGTTTAAAACTTATTACGGGGGCCTTGTTGCAGACAATACCACACGAAGAAATATACAGGCAGATAAATTAGTGCCTGTAACAGCAAAGCTCAAAAAAATAACTGCAGAACCGGGGGACATGGAAACATATACCGGCATTGTAAATTCGCTTGATTATATGGCTATGGTACCCATTACTTTTAATTGCCGCGTGCATGTTAAGGCAGGCAAGAATACAACTCCTGTTCTCTTTGAGATTTCACCCAAGCCGTTTGCACACCCGATATGGCAAACGATGGAAAAAACGGTACAGGCTTTTGATAACGAAAACAATACAACCCACTAATACAGTTATATGAATAATGTTACACGTTTTATATCAACAGCTTTTGCGGCAATAGTTTTATCGCATAATAGTTACGCGCAAAATAATGATGCCTCAATAATTAAACAGCTTAATAAAACATGGCTTGATGCTATTGTTAACAGGGATACAGCCGCATTAAGTAAAGTACTGGCAAGTGATTTTGTGCTTATTAATCCTAATGGCAGAAAAATGTCTAAAGCAAATAATTTGGCTAATGTTATTTTACCTGATCAAATGGTATTGTCTGTAAATATTGACAGTGTTGAAGCAAGGCTGTTAACAGGCGAGACAGGAACGATAACCTGCTGGACAACTTTTGTTATTGAAACAGGCGGCAAAAAAACAACCGGGAAAAACTGCTACCAGGATGTATATGTAAAAAGAAATGGCAACTGGGCGGCGGTTTCCGCACATGTAACATTATTAAGTATGAAAGAATAATTTGTCAACTTTTATATGCATATGCATAATTATCAAACAGTACCAGTCATCAATCAAATTGAGTTGTATGCAGTAGCAGATCAATAAATATTTTATAGCGTTTTCATGGCCCTTCTTTAATTAATGAATTAGAGGGTACAGTAGCCTTTTGTCATAACCCATCACTCATAATAAGGAGATAGGGAATGGTATTTTAAAAAGATAATATAAAAAATAAAGCAATGAATTTTAAAAGAATCAACAACATTACGGGCTGGGCGGTATGTTTAACAGCCTGTACAGTATATATCCTTACAACCGAAGCCGGTGGCAGTTTTTGGGATTGCGGTGAGTTTGTAAGCAGTTGCCTTAAAGTGCAAATACCTCACCCGCCAGGTGCGCCTTTATTTGTATTGCTGGGCAGGATATTTATTGTTCTTTTTGGCAATAACCCTTTGACTGCGGCCAAAGCTGTGAATATTATGAATGCGCTTGCGAGTGGTTTTACTATATTATTTTTATTCTGGACCATAACGCATTTTGCCCGTAAGATCATAGAAAAAGATAACAATAACCAGCCTTTCAATGTAAGGCAAATAGTAATCATTATGGGTGCCGGCGCCGTTGGCGCACTGGCATATACTTTTACAGATTCTTTCTGGTACAGCGCTGTTGAAGGCGAAGTATATGCTATGAGTTCCTTTTTCACAGCAATTGTATTTTGGGCCATCCTCAAATGGGAAAATCATGCGGATGAACCCGGGTCAGACCGCTGGATAGTATTTATATTTTTTCTTATAGGCTTATCTATTGGCGTACACATTTTATGCCTCCTTTGCATCCCTTCTATTGTTATGGCATTCTATTTTAAAAGAAGAAATTCATTCAATTATAAATTGCTCCGTAAGTATTTTATACGCTTTATTTTAATAGCCGGGGCTGCAGGCGTTATTCTGGCGTTGCTTGGTGCGCAGTCTGAGGTTAATGCTGAAAGAGGCATTCCTTTTGACGGCACCGTGCCCGGGTTGATGGTATTTGCAACATTGGCTGCTGTTGGCCTGCTTTATCTTGCTGAAAAAATATCAAAAGAAAAAAAAGAATATTATGGCGGCGCTTATATCTTTTTATTGTTTGGCGCTGTTATATTGGGTATCGTACAACTTGGCATCATTCAATATTCAATTAAAATAGCAGGGGGCTTTGATGTTTATTTTGTAAATCATCTTGGCATGCCATTTTATTCGGGCTTCGCATTCTTTTTTATCCTGGTAGCTGTGGCAATATGGGTGGGGATGCGCTTTGTAACTAAAAAGAGGTGGGCATACCTTCGGCTTGCCTTATGGTGTATCTCTTTTTCGCTTATCGGTTATAGCAGCTATTTAACCACGATGATACGCAGCAATGCAGACCCTGCGGTGGATGTGTTTAATGTAGATAATCCCGAAAGCCTTGCCGGCTACCTTGGCCGCGACCAGTATGGCGATTTTCCTATCCTGTACGGCCAGAAGTTTAATGCCCAGCCAGTTGATTATAAAGAAGGTTCGGTAAAGTATCAAAAAGGCGAAAACAAATATCTCGAGGCGGGAAAAGACGGGCATTATGTATATATGCCCCAGGATAAAATGATATTCCCCCGCATGTGGGACATGACAAACGACCAGGGGCATTTTGATTATTACGCTTTCTTTTTAAATGCAGGCAAACTAAAAGATGG
This sequence comes from Bacteroidota bacterium, assembly GCA_013286305.1. Classification (GTDB taxonomy): domain Bacteria; phylum Bacteroidota; class Bacteroidia; order Chitinophagales; family Chitinophagaceae; genus JABDFW01. The sequence goes on along the minus strand of JABDFW010000020.1, from coordinate 25,450 downwards.
TAGCCTGGATATTGAGAAGGATGAGAACGGTTTTTACACCAGGCCAAACTTTTCTGATAACGTGAAGTATTTTATTAATTATCAAACATGCTTTATGTACCTGCGGTATTTCTTCTGGAATTTCAGCGGGAAACAAAATGATATTGAGGGAATGTTCAATGGCAATGTGCGGGATGGCAACTGGATAACCGGCATACCCTTTATTGATAATGAAATGTATGGCGATCAAAGCCTGATGCCCGACAGTATAAAACATAATAAGGCCCACAACGAATTATTTATGCTGCCATTTATTTTTGGGATAATCGGTTGCTTTTTTCAATTCAGGAAAAAGATGGATGACGAGGTAGTTACCTTCCTGTTATTTTTCATGACAGGTTTTGCCATTATCATTTATCTTAACCAACCCGGGCAGCAACCGCGCGAACGCGATTATGCCTATGTTGGATCGTTTTATGCTTTTGCCATATGGATAGGATTGGCAGTTTTATATTTTGCTGAATTAGCAGCTGCCTGGGATAAAAAAATGGTAAAATACATGGGCATTTGTGGTGGCGTTAGCGCATTGCTAATGACGGCAAGTGGCATTACTGCGAATGGCGCTCTAGCCCTGGGCATAGGCTTTATACTTGCGTTTGCAGCGGTTGCCTTCGGGTTGCCCTACCTGCTGAAATTTTTAAAAAATAAGCAAGCCATTATTTATACAACGGTGCTTGTTTCCTTGCTTGTGCCTGTTTGGATGGGTGCCCAGGAATGGGATGATCACGACCGCAGCAAAAAACAACTTGCCCGCGACGTTGCAAAAGATTACTTAGAAAGCTGCGCCCCAAATGCAATTCTTTTCACATTTGGTGATAATGATACTTATCCTCTTTGGTATGCACAGGAGGTAGAAGGCATAAGGCCTGATATCCGCATCATCATCAATAGCCTTCTCTCAGCAGACTGGTGTATGAACCAATTGCGCTATAAGATAAATAAAAGCGCTCCGGTTGATGTAATATGGAGCAAGGAGCAAGTGCTGGGAAGCAAAAGGGATATTGCTTTTTATAAAGCGCAGCAGCAATTTGAAGCAACCAAATATTACGATCTGTATGATGTTATGAAGAATTACGTAGGCGACGACAAAAATGTTGATGAAAGAGGTTATAATATAATGCCAACCAGCAAAGTATTTGTGCCCGTTGATGAGCAGGCGGTAAGATCAAACGGTACAGTTAATCCTGCTGACAGCGTGATAAAAGAAATGCAGTTTGACATTCCAAAAACTACGCTGTATAAAAACGACCTGGCTATACTGAATATTATTGCTGCCAATAAATGGAAAAGGCCAATTTATTTCAGCATGCCGTATGGCGATCTTGGTTTTGGAAACTATCTTCGGAAAGAGGGCCTGTCATACCGTTTGGTGCCTGTATTAAACTCGCAGGTAAACACAGACCGCATGATGGATGTAGTGATGCACAAATTTGGGTTTGGCAATGCCAATCTTTTCAATGTTTACTTTGATGAAGAGAACCGGAGGCATTTAAATATCATTCGCAGGGCCAATGCTGAACTTGCCTTAGACCTTTCGTTTAAAAACAGGAAAGACGATGCAAGGAAAGTATTGGAACGCGCGGATAAAATGATGCTTGAAAGTAATTTCCCGTATGGCATGACCTCGCGCAGCAATGAGCATGACCGCTTATCTATGATATTCCTGGAAGGCTGTTACCGTGCCGATGATGCGGCGCTTGCCGAAAAAGTATCAAAGTCTGTCCGTAAAGACCTTAACCAGCAAATGCGGTATTATAACAGCCTGACAGGCAACATGGCAGATGCTATGCAATACGAAAAAAGTACGGCGCAAAGTGTGTTGAGCGACCTTGACAATCTTGATAAAGCATTCAGCAATAAAAATGTAAAGTTGCAGTAGCTGATTATTTTAAATAAGTTTCAAAACCCTTATTCTGCAGCTGTTGTAACAATAATATTCTTCGTCTGCGTAGAGTGTGCCGCGTCCGCATTCCATGCGGTAGTAATAAAATAAGGGGCCTTGTTATCGGAATCTTTATTGCTGTAAGTACAATTAATACGTCTTGTTTCACCGGGGGCCACGCATATATAATTATCATTAAATATCACAGGTAACATATCGTCCCCATCCTTCCCTTTTAATGCACGAACATGCACAAAGAATGCCACGGCGTTGCCGGTGTTTGTAATAGTAACTGTATTTACGGTACTGTCATCCCTTTTGTTGGTTATACTGCTTATTTTAAGTGCTGTTTTTGGCAGTTGTTGTAAGGCACTATAGTCAGTGTATGCTGATTGTGGCGTAAAAAACCAGGTTGACTTATCCCAGTTCAATGAATCGTCTTTTGCTGAAAGCCAATACCAGTTGATACTTTGCGTTGCTCCGTTTTGGTCGCTTAACTGCAGGCGCAGAAAATAAGTTGATGATAAACCCTCTATCGCAGGGATAGCAAAACACCTGTTAATACCATCTTTTGAAACAGATGTTTGCAGGGATTTGGTATATTTTACCGTGCCATCAATATTATAAACCTGGGCTTTTACTTTAAGCCCGGTAAAATTCTTTAAAAGAGCATTTGTTATTACTACCTCTTTTGACAGGTATGAATATTGTACATGCAGCGGCTCCAGGCCTTTCTTCACGCCAAAATAAGTCCCTGCCGGGTATAAATAGTAATCATAGGTGTGCCAGATGATGCCCGGCCATGGGTTGCTAAGCATCCACTGGACAACGCCGGTAGCTGTTTTATGTTTATTAATGCCGTAGCCTTCCATCATAGCGCGGTGCGCTTCGTAATTTTGTGCCTGTGCTTTAGCCAAATAATCCTGTATGGATACAGGGGCGCCATAGCGGGCAAGTAAAGCTGTATCAAATACTTTTGTAGTGCCAAATGACCCCGTGCCTGCATGATATTGCCAATTTTTACTGGTGCTGTTTATTGAATCTTTTGGTATGAATTTAATAAGGCTTTCATACGGGGGGATGGAAGGCCCGGGTGATATTTCTGTTGCAAAGCTCCATGCGCCGCCGTATTTTTCAGTATCCTCCTCCCAGTAGGCAGGCGGCACCCACTCATAAGGCCCCAACATTTTTACACCACTTCTGCCTGAAACTTTTGAAACGCTTTGATTGGCAGTTGACAATATAGGGTCCGGGAAATGCAGGTTAGCTTCAATAGTAAGCCAGTTTCTTTCAACAGTGGTATCCCTTGGCGGCATATCGCTTCCATTAAGCCATGTTAAGATGCAAGCTTTGTTCCGCAGCCAATACATCATGCTGCTGTCAGAAGCCATGGCGACCACTCTTTTTGCAGGCGTCCATCTCTCCGGGTATTGCCAGGCGCCGCAGCACATCCAGCCTGTCATTACCAGCAGCCCGTTCTTATCACACAGGTCGTAAAAATTATCATCTTCAAACTTTCCTTCAGAGCGAACGATATTAATATTCATATCGCGCACTAATTTTATTTCGCGCTCCTGCCGTTTAGGTGATTTTCGCTGAAAAATATCAGGCGACCATGCTGCGCCCCTTAGCATAATAGGTTTTCCGTTCACAATAAATTCCCTCGCGGTATCAGTTAAAAACGCAGAAGTGATTTGCCTTATGCCAAAATGTTCTGCAACGGTATTGCTTACCTTTTTATTCCTTACAATTGACAGCTCAACCCGGCTTAACGCGGGTTTGCCAAACTGCCAGGGCCACCATATTTTGGGATCTTTTACATTCAGTTGCGGAAAGCCAGCCGGCGTAAAGCTTACTTCTTTTTTCTCCCTGGCTTCCAAATGCACTTTTTGTTGAAATGTTATATCATCATTTATCTTTCCCTTTACAACAGCGTCTGTTGGCTCATCAGAATAATTGGCTACATCGGCATACACGGTTAAATGCGCAGTTTTTAAAGAAGGAAGGTCAAATTTTGTATCAACAAAAGGGTGCTCAACAGCTACTTTATCATAAATGTCAATCTCAGCATCATTTACTATGCCGCCATTATAATCTGCGGGATAGTGTATCCAGTCTGCATAATCAATTGCAAGGTCCCCTCCCCTTTTTTGCGGGTTAAAAGGCCTTGTAATATCAAGCGCCAAAACGTTTACGCCCGAATACTTTACAAGATTGGTTATATCAAACTCAAAAAACCGGAAAGGGCCTTTCACCTGGTTTGTGTCCGCAACCAGTACACCATTCAGCCATATATCAGCCTTGTAATTAAGGCCATGTATTTTTAGAATGACATTCTTTCCTTGTTGTGATGCAGGCAAACTAAATTCTTTTCTAAACCACCAGGGCTTGTCGAATTTAGGGCCTGAAATTTTGTCAAGATTGGTACTATAAAAAGGATCAAAATTGTATTCGTTGTTTGCCAGCAAACCCGCAATAACAGTGGTAGGTACTGATATATTATACCACTGAGGTGTTGCAAACCCTGCCTGCGATACCATGCTGCCTGAAGAAGAGTCGATAAGAAAAGATTGCATTTTCCATCCATCAGCTAAGGGAAACTTAGTTTGTGCGATGACGGTAACATAAAATAAAAAACAAGATGTGATGAGTATCGTTTTTTTCATTGGAATCAGTTATGGTTTGCAATCGTTAAGTTAAGATAAACCATAAAATTATATAAAAGGCATTTTTATATGACGGGGAAATAATACTTTTCGGCCAAATTTAAATGAAATGAGAAAAGCAAGCATGGTTATTATGTTCCTTATCCTGGCAACAATTGCAAATGCCCAAAAACCAGAAGATTCTATAAAAGCTTCGGTAAATAATTTTTTCATAGGCATGGCTACCTCCGACAGCATTGCTATTATTAACTCCTTTACAGATGGCGGCATGCTGCAAAGCGTAAGTGAAAAAGACGGTAAAACAAATGTGGAGACTGAAAAATTAATTGATTTCGCTCATGCTATAGCAGGCCTGCAGCGCAACGATGCTGATGAACGGATAGCGTTTAATTTAATAAAGATTGATGGGGCTTTGGCATTTGTATGGGCGCCCTATAACTTTTTTTACAAAGGTAAATTCAGCCATTGTGGTGTTGATTGTTTCGCTATGGTAAGGATGAATGGTGCTTGGAAGATACAGTACATCATTGATACGAGAAGAAAGAATGCGTGTAAATATTAAACACCTCAAAGCAAAAACTAACTGTTCTTTGTTGGTGAAAACACCAACAAAGGCAAAAAATCCGTGAGATTATCATACACGGTTAAACTTCTGAGATGCCTGCCTGCGCAGGCATGACGGCACCTTACAATTTTGGCAGAATTTAGACACATAATCTTCCGAACACCTATGGTGAAAACACCAACAAATGCAAGCCCTACAAAATAATTTTGATAAATACCTCAAAGCAAAAACCAACTGTTCTTTGTTGGTGAAAACACCAACAAAGGCGAAAAATTTAATAAAGATTGATGGCCCGCTGGCGTTTGTTTGGGCGCCATATAACTTTTTTTACAAGGGTAAATTCAGCCATTGTGGTGTTGATTGCTTTGCCATGGTAAGGATGAATGGTTCATGGAAAATTCAATACATCATTGATACAAGAAGAAAGAATGCTTGTAAATATTAGGTGTTGATATTATTTGCCGGGGTTCAAAAAATTTCGAACCCGGCAAAATAATTTATGCAACAGATATCCTCTTCAGGTCAATATGCGACGGAGGCGTAACTACCAAAGGTATCATTTCTATTTGCGTATCAGTAGTATCAAGCCCAAATGCTTTTTTATCACTTTGGCTTAATTGTTTTATACTAAAATAGGCATTCAAAATAAATCCATCTTTCAGTGAAAACTCATTTTCAACAGACAGGAAGCGATCAATGATCACATAACGAATATCAGCCGCTATCTTGTATTTCTGCATAGCCTCGTATTTGCTTTCCTTCAAATGCAGTTCGTGGTGCTGCAGCATATCCTCAATCACTATTTTAAAGAAAAGGTTTATACGTGTTTGTATGCGGAAACCCAGCCTGAAATCAACACGCATCACTTTATCTTCTTCAATCTCCTGTATTGAATATTCCATGGTGTATGGCTCATCTGTCCTGTCAATATGCACAAACCAATACACATCGGCTCTTTTGGGCTGTTTGCCAAAAATAGAGGCAATGATCTTTTGCTCTACACTTCTTAAATTATTGGCTTTGGTAAGATATACCAGGTGCGTTGCGTATTTGGGAACAGATTGATCGCAGCTTAATTCCTTTAAAGCTGGTATTTGCTCGTTAAGGCTGATGAAGTTAAGAAAGCGGTTGGTGATCTTCCTCGCCCTGAACCAAACATACATGGTGAATATGATGCCAAATTCAAAAATAAGGAACATCCACCGCTGGGTTATTTTATTGGCATTGGTAATAAAAAATGATGATTCAACCATAATAAAAATTACCAATATGGCCCCGATAAGTATAGCCGCCCATTTTTTTACAAATTTCATATAGTAAAACATAAGCGTGGTTGTCATAAGCATGGCAATGGTAATAGAAAACCCGTATGCAGCCTGCATGCTGGTAGAATCCCTGAAGTAGAGCATAACAGCCAAACATCCCACCCAAAGTATCCAGTTGATGCTTGGTATATATATCTGCCCTTTTATATTAGACGGGAATTTGATGGTGATCTTAGGCCAAAAATTAAGGCTTACGGCCTCGCTTATCAGCGTAAATGAACCGCTTATTAATGCCTGGCTGGCAATAATAGTTGCCAGGGTTGCTATGATAACACCTGTTAATAAAAACCAGTGGGGCATCATTTCGTAAAAAGGGTTCAGCAGGGTTTTTGAGGGAATATCATAAATACTTTTCATACCGCTGTTAAGCAACCATGCCCCCTGCCCAAAATAGCTTGCAAGAAGCGCTATTTTTACAAATATCCAGCTTACCTGTATATTCTTTCGCCCGCAATGGCCCAGGTCAGAATATAGCGCCTCCGCGCCGGTGGTACAAAGAAAAACAGCACTTAACAGCCAGAAACCTTTTGGATACCGGGTTAGTAACTCGACAGCATAATAAGGATTGAATGCTTTTAAAATTGCCGGGTATTGTGCAACCTCGTGTATGCCCAACACCATGATCATCGTAAACCAAATAAGCATGATCGGCCCAAAAGAAGAGCCAACTACTTTAGTTCCAAACCTTTGAAAAAAGAATAGCAAAGAAAGTATGGCTATTACTATTCCCACAGTAAGGCCGTTACCCGGAACAATAATTTTTTCCAGTCCCTTTACGCCATTAAGCCCCTCTATTGCAGATGCAACAGATATGGGGGGAGTAATAATACCATCTGCCAGCAGCGTACCTGCGCCAATTATAGCCGGAAAGTACAACCAGTGGCGGTAGCGGCGTACGAGTGCGAATAATGAAAAAATGCCACCTTCCCCCTTATTGTCTGCCTGTAACGTAAGCACAATGTACTTAAAAGTGGTTTGAAGGGTAAGTGTCCAGAATACGCAGGAAATACCACCATAAACAAGGCGGTCTTCTACTACGCGGTCGCCAACAATAGCCTGGAATACATAAAGGGGTGATGTACCAATGTCGCCGAAGATTATCCCTAATGTAATCAGGATACCGGCTGCTGAAATTTTCTTTAAATGCGGGTTCATGTTCGTTTAATAATTGAGTAAAAAGTTTCACCTCCGCCAAATTTCTTTGCCGGAAAAAAGCCGCAACCGTTAAAATTTGTGTGTGTGTGGTGAAGTCAAAAATTATTAAACCAAGAACCCCAAACATTTTTTACATGGGCATGTATAGGATCCGAAAACAGTCAAAAATTTATTTTACTATAATAAAACCAAAGGCAAAGTTAAGCTGAAAAGCTAATACATGAATATATTTTTAGTTAATGAACGTTCGTTTAAATGATCGTTTTACAACCACAGCTATTTGCTTATTACCGGTGCTTTTCAGTCTTATCCTTCTTTTTATTATATTCATCGCATGAAAAATATTTCCAGGTATATAATGCTGTTAGTTTTAATTGCATCGTGTAACTCCAAAAATTATATACAAACAACTGCTTCATCCAACTCCCCTGCAACAAGTATCCCGCAGGATTTTATGTACCAGTATTCAATTATGGATGCCCTGCAGGCCGGGGTTTACGACGGTAATTTAACTTTTGGGGAATTGAAGAAGAAAGGTGATTTTGGAATAGGTACATTCAACGCACTTGACGGAGAAATGATCATGCTTGACGATAATGTATATAAAATGCGCCACGATGGAACAATAAGCATTGTTCCGGATAAAGACAGCACCCCGCTTGCTTTTGTAAAGTTTTTTAAAGCGGATACGGTATTCACCATAACCGGCAACAATTTAAATTATGCTGATGTGCAAAAGATCATCAGCAACGCCCTAAACCAAAACGAGCTTTATGCCATCCGTTTAAAGGGCAGTTTTGCCACAATGCGGGGGCGTTCAGTTATTTCACCAAAAAGGCCGTACCCCGAACTAGCAGACCACATTAAAAATGGCGGCCAGCAGAATTTTAATTTTACCAATATTACAGGCACCTGTGTGGGTTTTCTTATGCCATCTTACATGGCCCGTACCAATGTACCGGGTTACCATGTACATTTTATTTCGGATGACCATACAGCAGGCGGCCATATTTTTGATTTCAGCACCAACAAACTGGAAGTTGAGATTGACCATATAAAAGGCTATGTTGTTGAACTGAATACACACGCTGATTTTGACAGAACAGATTTTTCCAAAGACCGGCAGAAAGAGATAAAGAAGATAGAGTAGAATGTGGCTTACTTAAAATAGTAAAGACATGCTCTTTTTATTTTGAGGCGGTGATTTGTTTCGCTGATCTTCAGGATTATGCTTTTTCTTTTCTTTTTCTTGAAAAAAAGAAAAGAAACAAAAGAAAATTCAAGGCCAGCATGATGCGCTCCGCCATCTGGCCGTGCCAACGCCTCCCCATGTGAAAGAGCGATTTGTTTTACTTTTTATTCTTTTGCGTGATACTGTCTGCTCATAACTGTTTATATTTTAGCTACTGCAGCATACTTAGTTTCTCCTTAGCCTAAACTACCGTTTCAAATCAGCTTGTGTGTATGCTATAGTCTGTGAACTTTGCGCAGTAATAATCGATGTGAAGCCCATTGGCATATAGTAAATTACATTGATGGCTGTGTATGCCATTTTACATAGTAAAAAACAATTAGCGTTGAAAACATACTTGATACATAGAATTGCTTACTTTTATTTATCACCTAAAGATTGCAGATATGGCTTATCATGCCCTTATAGCAGCAGCAACGGTTTGCATTGCTGTACCTGCTTTTTGCCAGGATGCGAACCAATTAAAGCTTAAGAACTTTCGGCCGGTCTCTATATATAAAACTGCACAAACAAAAATTGAAAAAGCTAAATACCCGGTGATTGATTTTCATTCGCATGATTATGCCAAATCAGATGCGGAGGTAGATGAGTGGGTAAAAACCATGGATGAATTAAACATTGCAAAAACAATGATCCTTACCTATTCAACAGGCGCCCGGTTTGACTCATTAGTGGAGAAATATGGAAGGTACAAGAACAGGTTCGCTTTATGGTGCGGCTTTGATTATACGGGTTTTGATAAACCCGGATGGACAGAACGCGCTGTTGCAGAACTGGAACGCTGCCATAAAAAAGGCGCCATAGGTGTGGGCGAGCTTGGCGATAAGGGATTGGGAGAATTGTATTCAAAACCTACACCCGGATACGGGATACATATTGATGACCCCAGAATGAAACCGCTGCTTGAAAAATGTGCAGAACTGCACATGCCGGTAAGCATTCATGTTGCAGAAGATGCGTGGATGTATCTTAATGATGACTCAACAGATGACGGATTGATGAACTCCGCGACCTGGAAAGTAGATATGACAAAGAAAGGGATATTAACGCATGACCAGTTGATAGCTACCCTTGAAAATGCGGTGAAAAATAATCCAAAAACCACTTTTATCGCGTGCCACCTTGCAAATTGTTGCTCCGATCTTTCAGTGCTGGCAAGGCTTTTAGATATTTATCCCAACCTGTATGCGGACATCGCTGCGCGTTATGCAGAAATTTCGCCGATACCAAGATATACAAAAGCCTTTATGGAAAAATATGCGGAGCGATTGGTTTATGGAACTGATATGGGTACTGCTAAACAAATGTATAAGATCACATTTCATATTTTAGAAACAGCCGATGAACATTTTTATGAGCATGATTATTTTAGTTATCATTGGCCATTATACGGTCTCGACCTTTCAGATACTACGCTGAAAAAATTATACAGCGACAATGCAAAGAAGATATTGGGGAATTAAGATAGCAACCATGCAAAAACCCTTCCCCTTGCAGGGAAGGATTTTGATGGCATAAGGGTTTGGGGCGCCATGGGGGATTATCAATTTAATCCTGCTCAAACATTTTCTTCCTTCACCTTTTTCACTTTCCACCTTTTAAAATAGAGCAGCAGAATAATCGCAGCAACAGTCAAAGGCCAGATGGTGACAAAAAACAAAACAATATTGCTGATAACAGCACCGCCGGTTTTAAACGCCTCACCTGTTTTACTTAAAAAACCCGGCTCTGTATCTTTGGCGGTTATGCCATTTTTAAATTGATAATATTTCACGTTAATGGTGCTGTATGCCGCCGCGTGTACCAGGTAATCCACCCGCCCGGAAGCAGATTCAATATCTTCCTGTATGCCGTTTATTTCGGCTTGCACTTCCAGGAGGTCCTTCATATTATTTGCTTGCCGCAATAATTCCATATACCGGTCCCTTACTTGCTTCTTTGCTTCCAGCCTGGCTTTGGTGTCAACTACTTCAACAGTAGCATCGTCCGTTGAAATGCTTTTGGTTACAATTTTTACGCCTTCCCCCGCAAATGCATTCATCAGGTCGTCAAATTTGTCAACAGGCACTTTAATAGTGATCTCGTCTGTTATTTGGTCATCAGTTTCGTTTTGCTGTTCCTGTGCAATATAGGCGCCGAAAGACCTTACTTTTAAATGAATGGCGTTGTCATAAGCCTGGTAATCTTTTAATTCAAGCGCAAGGTTCGCGGTTTTAATGATCTTTTTATCCCAGTCGGGGTTAATGGGCGAACCCGATTGCGGAACAGGCGGCGAAACGGCGCGGGATGATGATGCAGCGGTTGTGTCGGCATACATCGCATCATTTGCGCCGGCTTGTTGCGGTGCTTCTTTTTTTGCTTCTGTTAGTGTAAGATCATTTTCACTTAGTTTACCGGCGTTTTTGGTTCCTTTACCACAAGAGTATATCAGTATGGCAGTAACAGCCACACAAAGCATTATTTTTTTCATAAAAATGGTTTGGGTTTATATTGAGATGCAGAAATAGAGAAATTGCATAAGGGCTAAAACGTTAAAGGTTTAGGGTTGAAGAAATAATGATTTTTATTTTTTATTACTCAAAGACTGTTTAAAATTTTATTCAAAAATATCCTTTGCCCGAAGCCTCGGGCTAAAGCCGTTCGCATCTTCTTCAATTATCCCCAGCCCGTCCGTACCGGCACGGGCGGACTTAAAAGCTGGGGTTAATTTTATGAAGTATCCATAAAGCAACAATCGTTAGAGCAATAAGGGTTTAGGGTTGAAAGGGTTTAGGGTTGCCTTTTCATTATATAGTGTATGCTGTCATTTGAAAAGCTTACCTGGATGGAGCTATCGCTTAAGGCCGATAAAGCAAAGGGGCGAAATGATGACACCTCCCTGGCAAATAATTTTTGTGATGAAGAATCAAAATAATATTTGTCGCTGCCAATTATTTTTGCTGAATCATTGTACATTGTATAAATGCTATCCTTTGTAAATTCAACTGTTACAGGCAATGAACCGCTAAATGCAGGGCCTGAAAAAAGCAGCCCTTTAACAGGGTCAAAATCTGAAACGATCTTATTTTCAACGCTGTCAATCAGCCATTTGCCGACAATGTTATTTTCACTTACATAGTGTTTCTTTTTACCAAACCAATCACAGGAAATTAAAGAAAGGGTTATTGCTGCAAGCATACATGCAGCAAGCATTTTCGTTTTCATTTTTAAAGGTTTTAATGTTATTTAAGTGTTGTGCGGGCCTGCGTATATTGATTACTTTATAGTTAATTATGTAACCAACACGCTGCGTTAAAAGAAAGCCAAAGAAAAAATGAATGAACGTAGCTATTTTTACAGTATAATTTTTTGCAATCTATCTTTAATGTATGAGCGAGCATAAAAACCCGTGGACAGTCATTGATCAAAAAGAGGTATATAAAAACAACTGGATAACCTTAACGCATTTTGATGTACTTAATCCTTCCGGCGGCAAAGGCATTTATGGCAAAGTACATTTTAATAATTATGCCATTGGTGTTTTTGTTCTTGATGAACATTTGAATACTTACTTAGTAGGGCAGTACAGGTTTACTATAGATAAATATTCATGGGAGATGCCTGAGGGCGGAGGCTTATTAACGGAAGACCCGCTTGAGGCCGCTAAAAGGGAACTGGAAGAAGAAACGGGTTTGCGCGCAGCTGACTGGCAAGAATTATTGCAGATGCATTTATCAAACTCCGTTACAAATGAGTACAGTATTATTTATCTCGCAAGGGGTTTGTCCCAACATACGCCAATGCCCGAAGAAACAGAACAATTAGCCATAAAAAAGCTTCCTTTTGAGGAAGCCTATAAGATGATGGAAGATCATATTATTACCGATTCGATGACAATTGCGGCTTTGCTTAAAGTTAAAGTGATGCTGATGGAAGGCAGGCTTTAAGCGATTGGCGGTTTACGGTTTTTTCTTTAATGCTGCCTGTGCAAATTCCATTAGTGTTGCAGGATCAATATAACCCATGGTATATAAAACCGGTTTCCCACTTGCATCTGCTACTATCAATGTTGGATAACCCTGCAGCGAAAATTGCTGGGCGAGTGATGGCCCTACCCCTTTTTCACCATCCACTGAAACATTCACGAAAGTCTTATTAAAGAAATCACCTATTTTCTGGTCGGAGAAAGTATTTTTTTTCAGCAGTTTGCATGGGCCGCACCACGAAGCATAAATGTCAAGAAAAACTAATTTATTTTCAGCCTTGGCTTGTTTAAGGGCTTTATCCCAATCCTGCTCAATAAAAGTTATCCCTTTGTCATCAGTAACTTTGGGAGGTGTTGCATGTAGTTTTGTAAGCGCTGAAAGTGACACAATTAAAACCAGCACAGCAATTACTGCCGAATAAACCATAAGCCTCTTTTTCATACATTTTTATTTAAAAACGAATTAACGTTGTTTGCATTACAGCAAAATAAATAAAAATAAACGGTTTAACAAGTTTTGTTGTCAAATTTTGGCCCAAAGCCGTTCATTCAAAATGAGAATTATCGGTACATTAGATTTCGAAAACGAGATTTGAAAATGATCATTCGCTTTGCTGAAATAAAAGATGCTGCGGAAATACTGCAAATTTACCGGCCGTTTATCGAAAATTCCGCTGCCAGTTTCGAGACAATTGTACCAACAGTCGAGGAATTCGGCAGCCGTATTATTAACTACACCCAAAAATATCCGTGGCTGGTTGCCGAAATTGACAATTGCATTGCAGGTTATGCCTATGCAGGCAAGCACAGGGAAAGAGAGGCATACCAATGGGCGGTGGAAGTATCTGTGTATGTTCACCCGCATTTTTACAGGCAGGGTATCGCCCGAATATTATATGAAAAACTTTTTGAGCTTTTAAATGAAATGGGCGTTGTAAATGTTTATGCTGTTATTGCTTTGCCAAATGCCGCAAGTGTTGCATTACATACATCATTTGGCTTTGAACGGGTGTGTATTTATAAAAAAGCAGGCTATAAAAACGGTGTATGGCACGATGTATTATGGCTGGTGAAATATATAAATGTACATAAGGATAACCCTGCTCCCCTGAAGAGTATAGATGAGGTAAAACATCTTTTGCAGGAATGAAAAAGGTGCCCTAATTTAAAAATAACCTGCTGCATTATACCTTTAAACTAAAATAGCTTTCATTTGTAAAAAGAAATCTGTTATGGGTACACCAATAAAAACAGGGCTGGTAGGCTTTGGCGCAGCAGGCAAATTTATGCATGCGCCTTTTTTAAAAACACTGCCTGAAAATTACGATATAGTAACTGTTTTGGAGAGGCATGCATCGGAATCAAAAAGCCTGTTTCCACAAGCGCAAATAGTTAGAAGTTTTGATGACCTGCTTAAAACAGAAGTGGAACTTGTGATAATTACAACGCCAAACGATACCCATTTGCCCTATGCCAAACAGGCGTTGCTTGCCGGCAAGAATGTAGTATTGGAAAAGCCATTTACCATAAACACTGCGGATGCAAAGCAGTTGATTGATATTGCCCGTAATCAAAATAAAATACTAAGCGTATTTCATAACAGGCGGTACGTAGCGGATTTTTTAACCATAAAAGAGATCCTTTCCCAAAATTTACTGGGTGATGTACATGACTTTGAAGCGCATTACGACAGGTACCGCCTCGAAGCCAAGCCAAATTCATGGCGTGAAGAGCCATTGCCCGCCAGCGGCATTTGGTACGACCTGGGGTCTCATTTGATTGACCAGGCGTTGTATCTTTTTGGTTTGCCAAAAACCATTACCGCCATTTTAAAAATGCAGCGCCCCCATGCAAGAACAACTGACTATTTTGATGTACGCATGGATTATGGTTTTTTAAACGTTACACTTAAATCGGGGATGCTGGTGCGTGAGCTTGGGCCACGTTATGCTATACACGGCATTAACGGATCGTTTTTAAAATATGGGGAAGACCCGCAGGAAGCATACCTGAGAGCCGGTTTTTTGCCTACAGCCATACCAAACTGGGGTGAAGAGGATGAAAGTATGTACGGGTTGCTGCATTCGGAAATTAATGGTGAGTTAATAAAAAAGAATTATCCATCGCTTAAAGGCAATTATGGGTATTATTATGAAAACCTGTATAAAACCATAAGGGAAGGCGCTGAATTAAGAGAAAAACCCGAACATGGCTTTAACACCATACGCATAGTTGAGCTCGCAACCGAAAGCAGTGACAAAAAGTGCACAATAGCCTGTGAAGGTTTGATTGATGTTAAATATCCGGATTAAGCTGTGTTTTTGCATTTCTTTTTACATTTTACTTCGGAATTTTGATGTGTGGAATAACCATTTTTTAACCATCAAAAAACCAAGGTAAGATGAAAGCGCTAAAAATATTTGTATGGTTAATGTTTGCAACAACCTTTATTAGTGTTGCAAATGCACAGAATGCCGGTAATAATGTGAAGGCCCTTATTGACGCACAGAACTTTGTTTTTGTTGCGCAAAATGTAACACCAATGAGCGGCAGGATGAGGCTGTTAACTACTGAATATACATTAACCGTTACCAGGGATTCTGTTATTGCCGACCTCCCCTATTTCGGGCGGGCTTATAGTGCATCTATAAACCCGGAAGATGCGGGCATACAGTTTAATACAAATAATTTTCAATATACTTCAACTGTTACCAAAAAGCATTGGGAAGTTTCTATTAAACCAAAAAATGCAGGCGATACCCAGCAAATGTTCCTCAACATATTTGACAATGGCAGTGCAGACCTGCAGGTAACAAGCAATAACAGGCAATCTATTTCGTTCAGCGGATACATCAAGCAGAGATAAAACCAGGCGGCGCTTTAATTTATTACCGCACTAATTTTATAAAAGATCATGACTATCCGCATATATAAACTTCAACACTTGTAAACAACTTTTGTGTCCTTTGTGATCTTCCTTTGAGGACTTAGCGGTAAAAAAGAAATAGAACCACGAAGGGCACGAAGAAAATGCAACACAAAGATTCACAGAGCGATACCTTGGTTGCTACATGCGGATAGTCAAATAAATGATTATCCGCGCTGGTTTGATTGTTATTTAAGTATGTTTGTTTTGAGGACGCCGGCCTGACTTTGCAGGATAATAGTTCCGAACGCTGAAGTGAGTGACACCCGCCTGAATGACCAGTCGGGCAGGCAACGGACGATGATAGTAGTAATTCAGATCGTCAACACTGATCATCTATCTTGCATAACTCAAACAATCTTCACAAATGGCAGTTTGAATTGTAATATTTGCAACCTCCATTTTCGTTCATACTATAGTGAACTTATCTCATTAAATTAATAACATTCTCAAGTAACATCCAGATTTTACATTCAAATGCTTATTTTTGGCTCGTTTTTTAAAAAGGACTGCCTGCCTTCACTGAAAAAAAACTATTGGTTAATCTGATCTCTTAAAGAATGTCGAAGCAAGTAACAAAAATTGGCGTATTAACCTCCGGGGGCGATTCGCCGGGAATGAATGCAGCCATAAGAGCCGTTGTACGTACTGCCTTATATAATAATCTTGAAGTATATGGTGTTTTTCGCGGGTATAATGGAATGATAGAAAACGATATTCATCAAATGAATTCAAGATCGGTTGCAAACATCATCCAAAAAGGGGGCACCATTTTAAAAACAGCCAGGAGCAAGGAATTTATGGATCATGAAGGCCGTAAAAAAGCCTTTAATAACCTTACTGACCACGGCATTGACGGGCTGGTGGTGATTGGCGGCAACGGCAGTTTTACCGGCGCTGAAAAATTAAGCACCGAGTTTGGCATTCCCTGCATTGGCTTACCGGGCACGATTGATAATGACCTTTACGGTACAGATTTTACCATAGGTTTTGACACCGCTGTAAACACCGCTGTTGAAGCGATTGACAAGATAAGAGACACCGCCGATGCTCACGACCGTTTGTTTATTGTTGAAGTTATGGGCCGCCATGCCGGATACATCGCATTGCATAGCGGTATTGCCACCGGTGCAGAAAATATACTGATACCTGAGGCAGAAACTTCTACCGAAGAAGTTATTGAATCGCTTACAGAAAAAGAAAAACGCAAAAAGCTTGTAAACCTGGTAATAGTTGCCGAGGGCCATAATTCAGGCGGTGCAAATAATTTAGCAAGGATAATACAGGAAAGGCTGCCTAATATGGATACAAGGGTTACCATTCTTGGCCATATACAAAGGGGTGGCGCGCCAAGCTGTTTTGACAGGGTTATTGCCAGCCGTATGGGCTTTCATGCTATAGAAAGCCTGATGGAAGGCAGGTACAATGTTATGGTAGGCATTTACAATAATGTTATTAATTATACTCCGCTTGAAATTGCCATAAGAGAAAAACAAAGGGTGAACCCGGAGTGGATGAAAATGGTAAAAATTCTTGCGAGCTAAAATATAATGATTGCTTTTTTGATATCACTTAAATAATTTTATGTCAGATACTATCTCCAAGTACGTGCCTAAAGAAATGGATCTGCAGGCAGGTTTAGAACACAGTTTTCACCGCACAAAGATCGTAGCTACTGTAGGCCCTGCCTGCGACACTTATGAAAAATTGCTTGAGCTGGTAAAAGCCGGCGTTAATGTTTTCAGGCTTAATTTTTCTCACGGCGCCCATGATGATAAATTAAAGATCATTCAGCATATCCGCCATTTGAATGAAAAAGAGCCTTATAATATTTCCATCCTCGGCGACCTGCAAGGCCCTAAACTGCGCGTGGGTGACCTGCAGAACGGCGCTCTTGAAATTGAGAAAGGCGATATACTCACATTCACATCAAAAGAAAAAATAATCGGCACCAAAGAAAAAATATATGTGTCGTACCCCAACCTGCATGCTGATGTAAAAGTGGGTGATAAAATTTTGATTGATGACGGAAAACTTGAAGTGGTAGTTATTGATATAACAGAAAATGATGAAGTAAAAGTAGCTGTTACCTATGGCGGCACTTTGTTGCCTAAAAAAGGCGTTAACCTGCCCGATACTGCGATATCGCTGCCCGCAATGACCGAGAAAGATATTATTGACCTTGCATTTATTATTGAACAGGAACTTGACTGGGTGGCACTATCTTTTGTGCGCAAAGCAGAGGATATTATTGAGCTGAAAAAAATGCTTGCTGAAAAAAACAGCGTTACAAAGGTAATTGCCAAAATTGAAATGCCCTCCGCGCTTACAGACCTGCGGAATATTATACTTGAATCTGATGCGGTAATGGTGGCTCGCGGCGACCTGGGTGTTGAACTGCCTGTTGAAAAAGTGCCTGCTGCCCAACGGGAGATCATACGTAAATGTATCCATCGCGGGAAGCCTGTAATTGTTGCCACACAGATGATGGAGAGTATGATTGACAGGGTGAAACCCAACCGCAGCGAAATAACCGACGTTGCCAATGCTGTGCTTGAAGGCACGGACGCCGTAATGCTTAGCGCGGAAACCGCTACCGGTAAGCACCCTGCCCTTGTTGTGGAGACCATGCGTAAAATAATTATTGAGGTGGAGAAAACAGAATACCGCTATAACCGTGAGGAAGACCTTAGGCCGCAGCCTAAATCACCTTCTTTTTTAAGCGATGCAGTTTGCTATAATGCCTGCAAGATTGCCCGTGATGCAAACGCCGATGCGCTTATTGGCATGACACAAAGCGGCTACACCGCATTTGTGCTTAGCAGCTACCGCCCAAAATCGCCGTTATTTATTTTCACCAAAAAGAAAAGCCTTGTTAACCAGCTAAGCTTAAGCTGGGGAGTAAGGGCATTTTATTATGATGAGGAAGTAAGCCTTGACGATATTATTTTTGACCAGATAAATATTCTTAAAGAAAGAGGATACCTTGCTACCGGCAACATTGTAGTTAATACCGGCAGCACCCCTATAAACCTGCACCTGCCAACCAACGTGCTTAAATTAAGCAAAGTGGAGTGAGGAGAGCGAGAACGTGAGACGTGAAACGACAGAAGTGAGAGCGTAGCATTCATTATTCAAAATTCCTAGTTCGTTATTCAATCCCATCCGTACAGTTATACACCAATGGCGACGTTTTTGTACGGATACTGCTATAAATTATAATATCTCTGTTGTTAAGTCGCCTGAACAACAATGCTATTTTCGCTTTCTGTTTTTTTATTTCGTTATATATCTTAAACACGTTAATCTTTTATGCTTTTTCTTTTCTTTTCTTGAAAAAATAAAAGAAACAAAAGAAATTCAAGGGCAATCCGAAACGCACAGCACGATTGCCCGGTGCCCGCGCCTCCCCCTGTGTAACTGCGTTTTTACTTACTTTTTACCCTGTTGCGTGATATTGCATATTCGGTGATGTTTATGTTTTTGCTACGGTTGCCTGTTTTGTTTTTTCGTAGCCTAAACTACCGTTTTGATCAGTTTGTAAACACGCTGTTATTTGTTGCATTTTCTTTCCTTCAATAATTTCAAAATTCCTTGTTCCCTGCCCGATATTCAAGCCCTTCAGTTATGGCAATAAAAAGCCAGGTACCGGGGTACGTTACAAAATGTTACGCATGAAGGGTATTTTTTCACCAAATTCTTCTCATCAGTCAATCGCGGCCCTCTCTTTACCTGTCAACTTCACCCGCCAACTTTACAGCTGTACGCCAATGACGACGTTTTTGTAAAGCTCACTATCTGAACCATGATCCCGAATTTGTCGGGACAGGTTTTGTCCAATGGACTCCTATTGAGGGTGGATTTAAAAGATTCTGAGGATTGTATGGCATTCATGATTTTTTTTTCATTATTCAAGATTTTTTGCCCCTTGTTCGTGATTCAAACCGTACACTTTCGTACAAATAAGCATATTTTTTTGTTTTTTTCTGTGTTGGTTTTAGCTAAGCCACAACCACCACATTTTTGTATGCACACTCCAAATCATAGCTGTAATTTACAAAATGTAATTGGCAGTACCAAATTTTTTAGTAAATAATGTTTGGCAAATAGCTAAAATAATTAGTTAATTATTTTGAAATATTATTTTCCTTCCCCGCAATGTTTGTCTGATAGCCTTGTGTTAGGCGCAGGACGTTGCGGTTTGTGTGGTTATACAGTTTAATTATCTTAATAAACAGCCACAGAATTATCGGGCTAATGCACAATGCCGAGGGATAAACTCTGTGGGGAAAGGAAATACCGCCCACATGCAACGCCAGTGCGACCTGCATACCTACCGATATAATAGTCGCAAAATAAAAGACGGTGATCGTTTTGTGCATGCTACTTCCATATCGAAGGTCGCCTAAAATGAAAAAATCTTATCCAAAATAATAAAATGACAAAAAAATGTCTGATATTAACATCCCCAATAAAATCAAAAATTTTAATTGGTTTACAAAAATGGCTAAACCGCAAGTAACCCAAACCAAAGTATTGCTGGACAAACTATACAACGGTAAAATAGATATGTCTGATTATAGCAAAAAATCAGAGGAAGAAAGAAAAAATGCTTTTTACTCAAGAGCATTAGCGGCTTTTTATTTATATATCAAAGCACACATTACTGTAGAGCAATCAATAAAAAGTATAACAGATGGATTTGATGATAATGGTATTGACGCAATCTACTATGATGAATCTCAAAGCACCCTATACTTGGTGCAGTCAAAATTATTGAACGAAGGAAAAGGGGAACCCGAAACAGGGGAAATGATGAAATTTCAAAGAGGGGTTATGGATTTAATTGATGAAAAATTCGACCACTTTAATGAAAAAACGCTTAAACATGAAGAGAGCATAAAAGATGCTACTCAAGACAGAAATACTAAGCTTATTATAGCCATTGCTTATACTGGGAAAGGATTTTCGGTTCATAATACAAGAATCAGAGATGAATTAATGGCAAGTTTAAATGATACAACGGATTGGGCATTCTTCGATGATTTTAATATGCGTGCTATTTATTCATGCTTATTGGCGGCAACATCATCAAATCCAATAGATTATGATATTAACTTAATAAATTGGGGATTTATAGAGGAACCCTTTAAAACATATTACGGGCAAGTTTCCGCTTATGAATTGGCTAAAATGTATAGAAATGAAGGGAAAAAGTTATTTAATGAAAATATTAGAAGTTTTATAGGATTATCTACTATAAATACAGATATTCTAAAAACAATACAACATGAGCCTGAAAACTTCATCTATTTTAATAATGGTGTAACAATGATTTGTAGTGAAATAGTGCCTATCCCTGGTAAATCAATAAATAAAATAACAGGTGGCTTTCATTGTAAAGGAGTGCAAATAGTTAATGGTGCTCAAACGGTTGGTAGTTTAGGAACGGCTTTGAACGATTATGCAGAACAGTTAAATAAATGCACGGTGTTTTTACGATTAATACCATTGCAAGATACACCTGAAGATTTTGGGAACAGATTGACAAAGGCTTCAAATAATCAGAATAAAATAGAAAAAAAAGATTTTGTTAGCCTTGACCCAGTTCAAAACACTCTTAGGACGGAATTAGCATTAGTTGGTATTACTTATCACTTTAAAAGAACTGATGAAATTATCACGCCTGATGCGAATAATTGTACATTAGAAGAAGCAACTGTTTCTTTAGCTTGTAATAATGCTTCGGTTTATAATGCGGTAACAGCTAAACGTGAAATAGGTAAACTTTGGGAAGATATTAATTCGGAGCCATATACACTGCTTTTCAATGAATCATTAAAAGGGAGTGTAATGTGGAACTCAATTAAAGTTTATAGAGAAGTATCAAAATATCTAAACGCCACCAAAATATCTAAAATACAAAGAGAAAAAAGCACATATACCTACGGGAATTATTTTATCCTTAATATAATGTTTAACATAATTCCAAAAGATAAAATAATGAATCCAAATAGTGATTTGGATATTTATTTGAATAGCGAATCATTTAAAACTCTATTGCAAAAAGTTATCGATAACGCCTATAACCTAAGTACATTGTATTATCAGACTTCTTTAATACATCAATTGTATAGAAATTTCACAAAATGCATTGACCTTCAATCTAAACTATTAGTATTGGCGGCTAAAAATTTCCAACATGATTAAGAATAAAAAGGTAAAGGAAAAGCCTTTAAAGTTAAATATGACTTTTGAAGAAGCTGTGAAGTTGGCTATTACTACACCACTCCCAAAAAAATAAAAAAGGGGGCTAAAAAGAAATAATTATTCAAACCCCTCTAGCATGAATTACCATGAAAAAATACAATTAAAAACTCTCTCATTTTTGGTTGGCAAAGGGGGAACTGTAACCGCCGAAGAAGTATCGCAAGCTATAAAAGTTCATTTGCCAACTTTCTATCCTTCAGAAAGGTTAATTGATATTATAGAACCAAACAAATATCCTGTAAAATATATAATTACTGACCACGGCAGGCAGGTTTATTATTATTTGAAAGATAAAAAAAGAGATGAGTGTATTACGAAATTGATTTTAATAGTAACGGCTATAGCTGCCATTATTGCTGCTATTCCGGTTATTAAAAGCTGGTTAAATAAATCAAATTGATTATTACTTTAACTTATATAAATCTGCTATAATATCCTGCATTTTGATACTTACTAACTGAAACCTAAAAATACATTAGACATAAATAGCTATATGTTTTGAATGTAAAAATATTAAAATAGTGAAGATTAATTAGTTATAAAGGTTTGTTGGAAGTTGTATATAGTCGCCAACTCACCAAACATATATTTTTTAAAGTTTGTCTTTACGCGATTATTTGGGGCCATTTATTATAGAATTCTTCCCCTATGCCACGCCACCAAAATTTAGTAAGATTGTTTCGTGAGCTAACCCATCCTTTTGAAATGTCTTGAATATCAAGTTCAAAGCCACCATTAAACGGGCTTACATTTCTAAATTTCCCAATTACTTTCTCTGAAAATACCTCATATCCAATATCCGTTGGATCTATGGTGCCATATTTTTTTTCGTAAGCTTTTAGTTTTTTTGAATTGTTGAGAAACTTTCGCATATCCTCTTCCGTCTTCATCCAATCGGCTATATAATCTACTATGACAGTTTTCTTTTTAAATAATTCTAAAAGATTATTAATATGAGGGTCTGTGAAACTATAACCGATAATAACAAGTATATCGGAATTTAAAATATCCTTTTGCATTGAATAATAGAACTGCAGATATGGATTATATTTCATCCTCTGTAATTTGTTGTATCCTGTGATAATTGGAGTAGACAGCAGAGGCTCCCGGTTAATCCCAAAGGCGGATGAGGTAAAATAACTATGAAAGTCAACTACTTTTTTTTGTTTAGTTATTTTGTTTTGATCTAAGGTATTTTGCCAATATACACAACCATGAAGATTAAAATAACAATTGGGCTTATCATTATTCATCACTTCGCCAGATTCAAAATTTCCGGCAACATCAAATCCATCGTAATATTTTTCGAATAAATTGAACCAATTGTCATAATTCAGTGTATAAATCCTTTTTATCCAATCGCTATCTGGAAAATTGGCAACTAAGAATCTTTCGTTAAACTGCTTCATCCCATTGCTTGCTTTCGTATCAAAATCTTTCAATTCATTAACTATTGAAGCTATAAAATAGGTGTAATAATTTTGTATTAACTGATAAAGCCCTACTTTTTTTGATTCAAATTTGACTTCATATAAATCTTTGGAAATTGTTTCTTGAAGTTTTAAAAATGCGGGTTTTATCCCTTTATATTCCGCTCTTATTTTTTTGTCTCCTTTGATATAGGATGATAAATAAGCATACATTTCTTCAAGTAAGTGTATGATTGTTTCAAAATTGACTGTAGCCAAATCACAATCATTTTTTCTTCTACCAGTGTAATGCAAACATAGTTTTCTGTAAAAATACTCTCCCGGCAATATTCCATCAATTTCAAGATCTGGGACATTTAAAATCCGCAAATTATTAGTTATTTTCCATGTAGATAGTCCGGCAAAAGCAGTGGATAAACCGGCGCCTGTAAGTAGGGTTATTTTCATCTCTTATAAATTTCAAAACCTATACTTTTAAATTCTCCCTTATCTCTTTACTTCTTCGACAGGGCAGAAATTATTTTCATATCGAAAGCTATTAGGTTTATAAATATAATTGAAAAATTTTATAAATGCTATCCCCGGCTTGTTTTCTTCAGTTTTCCCATGCCCGACAGCTATTGGAAAGTTTTAAAACTTCTCGAAAGCTGCACTTATCACCTAAACTCCCGGGAGATAACCACGGCGAATACCTCCTGCACAAAAGCGGTGCATTCGCCTCGTTATGACGCGTGGATGTTGCTCCCCAAATAATCCAACCCCTGAACTGAGCGTAGCAAGCAAAGTTCCATCGCACCACAACAGCCAGCTACAAAAAATCCTCCCAATCATTTAAATCCACCCCAATCGTGGTTCAGACAACTTCAAATATTTTTACCTATTTTTATTCTTCTTCAATAATTACCACATGAGAAAAATATTAACTGCGGTATTGCTGCTTACCATTGTTTATGTGCATGCGCAAAACGAGGATTCGGTTTGGATAGTGAATAATTATGTAAAGAAAGAAATGTACATCCCTATGCGCGACGGGGTAAGGCTATTTACCAGTGTTTATATTCCTAAGGATACTAAGGAGGCGCACCCTATTCTTATAACAAGAACGCCTTATTCGTGTGCGCCTTACGGTGAAAATAAATTTAAGCGTTACTGGAGGAGCTACCAGAAAGCATATTTAAAGGAAGGCTATATTATGGTTACGCAAGATGTGCGCGGCCGCTGGATGAGCGAGGGCACATACCAGGATATTCGCCCGTTTAACCCAAACAAAAAAGGCACTGAGATTGATGAGGCCAGCGATACGTATGATGCTATTGACTGGTTGGTAAAAAATATTCCGGATAACAATGGCAAGGTGGGTGTGTTTGGTATTTCGTACCCTGGCTTTTATTCAACCATGGCGGCGGCAAGCAACCACCCGGCATTAAAGGCCGTTAGCCCGCAGGCGCCAGTTACCAATTGGTTTATCGGCGACGATTTTCACCATAATGGCGCATTTTTTCAAATGGATGCATTCTCTTTTTATTCTTCGTTTGGCAAGCCAAGGCCGGCGCCTACAACTGTTGGGCCGTCGGAGTTTGATTACTATACGCACGACAACTATAAATTCTACCTGGAAACAGGTACGCTGAAAAACCTTAGTAAACTGATGGGCGACAGCATTGCTTTTTGGAAAGAATTATATACCCACCCCAATTACGATGCATGGTGGCATGCGCGCGATGCAAGAAATGCCACCAAACATTTGGAACCTGCTATGTTATGGGTGGGTGGCCTGTTTGACGCGGAAGATTGCTGGGGCGCATGGAATGCTTATAAAGCTGCAGAACAAAACAACCCCGGCAAGGCATTTAATAAAATTGTTGACGGCCCCTGGTATCACGGCCAATGGGCAAGCAATGACGGCACACACCTTGGCAATATTAGGTTTGGCAGCAATACAAGTGACTGGTACCAGCAGCATATTGAGATACCTT
>JABDFW010000019.1 GCA_013286305.1 Bacteroidota bacterium | reverse complement strand
ATCGCTTTATTTTGATTTTCTATCGCTTATCTCAACAAAGTAATATCGCCTTTTTTCCGGTATGCGGTGCCATCAGAAAAAGTAATATCCAGTACATAAGTATAAACTTCCTGTGGCTGCAATACGCCTTTGTAATAGCCATTCCATCCCTGGGCAACGCTGGTTGATTGAAACACCATTGCACCCCAGCGGTTAAATATCCTCCAGTTCATCTTTGCTACGCCAAAGCCTCTTACATGCACTTCGTCATTAACACCGTCGCCATTGGGCGTAAAGGCATTAGGCACATCAACCAACGGCACAATTATAGCCGGTACGGCATTGCAACTTGTATCTGTACAGCCAACATCATTATAAGCGATCAAACATGCTTTATAATTTCCCGTTGCAATATACTGGTGTGTTACCAGGGTATCTATTTGTATGGTGTTTAATGTTGAGCCATCCCCAAAATCCCATAAATAAGATGTTGCAGCCGTAGAGTTATTTGTAAAAGTAGCCGGTATATTTTGCTGTGCAGGTATTGGAGTAACAGTAAAATTTGAAACCGGCTTCGGCCCGACAAACAGACTTCCGGTAGTGCTGTCAATTTTATTGCAGGTTGCCGAATCAACAGCCACCATTTTTATAGTATAGGTACCCGGTGTTGTGTACAGGTGTACAGGGTTAACGTCTGTAGATGTAGTGCCATCACCAAAGTCCCAGGTAAATTGCTGGCCGCCCTCCGATATATTATTAAATACAGCGTTATAGGGAGCGCAACCCGGTGCCACCGTAAAGAGCGCCTTTACAATGGAGGAAATACGAAGCTGAACGGAATCCGCATCCGGGTAATTACAATAATTGGTATCAACAAGGTTTAATGTTACAGTATAGGTACCTGCGGCAGCATAGCTGTGTGTTAAAGTAGTTGCATCGCTTATAAGCGTTGTGCCATCGCCAAAATCCCACAAGAACGACTGGTTTGTGAAAGGCTTGCCTGCCGGCGCAACAGATGTATTGGTAAATTGATATTTGAATGAGTCGCAGGGGTTTAATTTTTGCGCGGTAAGGCCAAGCTGTGCAAAATCGTTCCTTGCGCGTATATTGGCATAAATAGTATCAGAAATATTGCAGGAAGAAGAGTCAATCGCTATCAGGGTTACTTTATAGGTGCCCACATTTACATAAGTATGCGATGTTGTGCGGGATGTTGTTTGCACCTGCGGGCTGCCATCCCCAAAATCCCAGATATATTGTTTGGCTATCGCTATGGTATCGGCAAAGTCAACAGCCATGGGGATACAACCGGAAGTATCCATGGGTATGCCCCTGATGGTTGATTTTATAGCGGCAGTAACACCGGCCAATTCAAAGGCGATCTTTAGGGCAACCTCGTTGCAACGCGCCCCGGTAATTGAAACATTTGTAGGCCCCCATACACCCTGTGTAGTAGGAAAACCCGTACCCGGTGGTTGACCGGCGCGGCTGGTTGCGCCACAGTTGGCGCATATTGCCTGGTATATTATACCCTGCCTGTCAAACCGGCTGGTACCGCCGTCAACATGGTCGCCTACTACATTGCCGGTAAGATTGCTATTTTCGCCGTAAAAACTGCCATACAACTGGCTTGCCCCGTTTTTTTCCAGCACAAAAAAGTAAAAATCCTTGCCATCCGTTGTTGATTGTATGGCATTGGGCGTAACGCTTAAATTGATGGTTGTTGCATCAGGGTATCCTTCCCCTTTATTAATGCCGCCGCCCCAGCCTGAAACGTACACATTCTCGCAACGGTCAACCAGGAAGGCGATAGGGGAGATATCAGGGTCGGACTGGCCTTTGCCGAAATTGGTTGAGTATTGCACAGCACTAAGGTCTGGCTGTAATTTTGTAATAAATTCCTTGCCGTTTGATTCTTGCGTAAATGCCACATTTAAAACAGGGAAGCTAACGGATGTAGTACCCATGATGTAGGGGTTGCCAAATTTATCAAACTGCACACCATATACCATATCATTGCCTGCTGTGCCTACATACGCTGTTTTTCTCAGCGTTGTGCCGTCATTACTGATGATGCTTACAAAACCATCGGATTGGCCGCCCTGGTACGTGCTGAAAAGAATGGGGCCGCTGTTGCCCCCGGTACCGGGCAAGTTGGTGCTTACTGTGGCGCCACCAACATAAATATCATTATTTTTTGGATTAAGAGAAAGCACAAACGCGGCATCTTCCTGGTTGCCGCCCAAAAAAGAGCTGAACAGAACAGTGCTCACATCGGGGCTGGTTTTAATTACCACGCCATCCTGCGGGCCGCCCCCAAAAGTTGTTTGAAATGCACCCGGGGTGGCCAGAAAATCAGAAGACTGGGTGCAGGAAGCAAGATAAATATTATCAGATGCATCTACTATCACCTCGCTGCGGGCATCATCCCCATAATTTCTCCTAATTGAAAAATTTGCATTGGGCCCTGAAGGCACAATTTCTTTATCAGCTATATTAACACCGTCGTCACCTGAGCCACCAAACAACCTGGAGCCAACCAATTGGCTGCCGGTTGAGTTAAGTACCGCAATAAAAATTTCGTACCCACCCGGCTTTGTTCCAAAAAAAGGAGACTTAACAGGAAAATTTGTTGACCTGGTACGGCCCGCTACAACAAGGTTACCGGCATTATCAACCACCAGGCTATGCGGTTGTTCAAGGTCGCTGCCCCCAAGGTATGTAGCAAATATTTTATTAACGCCATCCGGCGAAAGTTTGATAACGCCTACATCATACCCGCCAATCTCGTTGCTGCCGCCGCCCGGGGTATAATTTTGCTGGAAAGACCCAACTTCAGTAGGGTAGCCCTGGTCAAACACAATACCACCGGCATAAAAATTACCGGCATTATCGTAAGTAGCAGTGTAGCCCCAGTTATCAGACAGGCTTTTTACAAAACTTACAAATATAAGCGTGGGGTCAATAACCAGGGTAGCTGTTTTTGAATAATTACCTGTTTTAAAATATACCGTATTGCCTGATACCTGGAATTTTGCATCCACACTTGTTCTAACATTATTATCAAGCTGGTAAGCAAGCGGTGCAAGCTCCGTAACACTGCCTACAGAGGTTTTTACCATAAGGTTGCCGTTCTTAATGCTCAACCCGTCCGCACCATTAAACTGTAAGGCGATCTTGCTTATGTCGCCACCGGGGTTTACAATAATATCGTATTTAAGCTGCCCGTTGTTGCTGTAATAACGAACGTCAATATTTGGATAAATGTTTTTATATAATACCGCCCCATATATTTTACAATTTGATGTCCATTTAGATGGGTCGTTGCCAATATAATAATTGTTATAGGATGGATATGCTTTGTCAGGAACAATAACAGGGTTGGGAGATGAGCCCGGAAAAGTTACCTCGTATGCATGAGAATGAAGTATATAGTTTGGCTTAGTTTGATTGCCGTTTATTGTTTCGTGCTCAAGATAATGATAGTACGCATCTTTATCGTTGCCCGCAGGATGGCCGCTGTAATGTTCATCAAGGGCTTTAATATCATTGGTATCATTCAATAAAACCTTGTAACCTTGTTTTTCCAAAAAAAAGCCTACGGCGCCCATGTTGCCTGAATAGGTTACCTTACTGTTCAACTGGCCTTTGTTCTCCACAAACTGTATATACTGGCTATGCCCGGGTAAGCAAGCAAGCAAACAGGCGCAGAATAAAATAGCAACTAAAGAAAGTTTCAAGCTGATTTTTTTGATAAGTTACGAATAAAACGGTAAAGTGATATTATTTGTTGTTATAAGAACGGTTAAATACAATTTTCCATTTTGCGAAAAGGGGAATTTTTAAAACATATTTTTCAATAGCTTAATCCTTTTTTACGCGGTCAAAAAATTCTTTCTGAAGTGCAAGTGCCTTCATATCAGCTTTCACAGCTTTCAATGCAGTAACAAGTTGCCCTATAAAATGTTCAGTAACCAGCTTTCCCAACTCGCGGGTTGCTTTCCCTCCCTCGCCGGCATAGTGGTTGGGAAAATCTGCATACCACCATATAGCAGTATACACATTCGGAATATTCAGGCGGTTTTGGTTAGCCCCTGATTCGTTGGAAGCACTGTCCATTTCCACCAGGTCTGGCCGCAGGTATAAAAGAGTGGATGTTTCCCTTTCACCCGCATGCTGGTCGTTGGCTGCATCGGACTTGTGAAGTGCATCAAGTTGTTTCCTGTAGGCGGAATCTGAATTCGGCTCAAAAAAATACACGGCATAATTTCTTTGCTTTTCAAGCCTTGTTTGTATAAAGTAACGTATCAACTGGGGGTTGCCGCCATGTCCGTTAATGATAAGTATTCTTTTAAATCCATTTCTGCCAATTTCATCACAGGTTGCTTCAAGCAAATCCCATGTAATTCTTTCAGGCAGTGCAAAAGTTCCCGGCTGGTGTCTTGCTTCGTTTATCTGTCCGTAAAAATAATCCGGGAACACCACGGCATATTCCTGTTTTGTCGCCCTTGCCGCCCACTCGCGAACCTGGATAAGGTCTGCGCCTATTGGCGCATGAGGCCCATGTTTTTCAAGTATGCCAATAGGCAGGATGCAGGTAGAATCAGACATTGCCAATGCTTTTGGCCAGTCTGACGCAGTTAGTTCATCCCAGCGGCTGTGTAGTTGCTGCGCTTTAACAGCAGTTCTGCATAAAAGAAAGCCTGCGAATGCGATGGCAACGCATAATTTAATTATTGGTTTCATGTGTATTTTTTTGGAGAGGTTAATAATGGCCCTATAGCAATGTTGCGGTAAGTTCAGCTAACGAATAAAAATACAGCAGTTTATTTTTTTGGCGAAATTAAATTAAGGAGGATTAGGTGAAGCGGAGCCTAATTACCCAATCACCGTTTTTGGCATAGATGCAATAAGTTGTTTTGTATAGGCCGATTGCGGATGGTTATAGACCTGCTCTGCATCACCGGTTTCTTCTATTATTCCTTTGTTCATCACAAGAATACGGTCGCTCATATATCTTATTACGGAAAGGTCGTGCGATATAAAAATGGCGGTAAAAGCAAACTCTTTTTTAAGGTCATTCAGTAAGTTCAGTACCTGGGCCTGCACGCTTACATCAAGTGCAGAAACACTTTCGTCGCACACAATAAAAGAAGGCTCAAGCGCCAATGCCCGCGCGATAACTATTCTCTGCCGCTGGCCGCCGCTAAATTCGTGCGGGTAACGGTTATAGTACCCCGCATTAAGGCCTGTTTTTTCAAGCAGTGAAATAACCCTTTCTTTACGTTGCTTTTCGGTCTTGTAAAGACGGTGCACTTTTAAAGGCTCTGCAATAGCGGCGCCAATGGTTTTACGCGGGTTGAGCGATGAATAGGGATCCTGGAAGATCATTTGCATTTCTTTTCTTAAAGTTTTCCAGGCATTGCCTTCAAGTTTTGATATATCATTGCCGTTAAATAAAATGCTGCCGCCTGTAGGTTTTATCAAACCTAAAACCGACCTGCCAAGGGTACTTTTGCCGCAACCCGATTCTCCCACCAACCCAACTGTTTCGCCTTTATACACTTTAAAGCTTACGCCGTCCACTGCTTTTGTATAAGAAATTGTTTTGCCAAGAAATGTTTTTTTCAACGGGTAAAATACTTTCAGGTTTTTTACTTCAAGAGCAGGCGGGGAATATTCAGGAATGCGGGGATTTGGAACGTTATTAAATTTTGTATTCTCAACTGCAGGGTAAATATTCACTGGCTCACCTCTTTTATCAAAAAAATCACTTACTACCGGCAGGCGCTCATTTTTTGTGTGAAGGGCCGGCCTGCAGGCAAGCAATGCTTTTGTGTAGGGATGTTTGGGATGCCTGATAATATCATTACAAACACCTTCTTCAACAATTTCTCCTTTATACATTACCGCTATCCTGCCGGCTATTTCGGCAACAACACCAAAATCGTGCGAAATAAAAATAACACCCATATTGTTTTGCTGCTGTAACGATTTTATCAGCTGAAGTATATTTTTTTGCACGGTTACATCCAATGCGGTTGTTGGTTCATCACAAATAAGCAGGCTTGGTTTGCAACTCATTGCAATAGCGATCATTACCCGTTGCTTTTGGCCGCCGCTTAATTGGTGGGGGTATCTTTTAAACAGGCCGGAAGGGTTAGAAAGTTTTACTTCCTCAAATAATGCAAGCGTTAGCTGCTTAGCTTGTTCTTCCGTCATTTTTTTGTGAAGCATAATAGCTTCGGCTACCTGGCTGCCACAAGTTTTTACAGGGTTTAAAGAGGTCATCGGTTCCTGGAATATCATGGCAATATGGTTGCCGCGAATAGCTTCCATTTGTTTAGCAGAATATTGTAAAAGGTCAATATTATTCTCTCCGTCATTAAAAAATATCTTTCCGCTTTTGTATATTGCCGGAGGCGCCTGTAATAATTGCAGGATAGCCAGCGAGGTAACAGATTTTCCAGACCCTGATTCTCCAACAATTGCAACAATCTCTCCTTTTGCAACTTCTAAAAAAATATTGTGCAGCGCATGCGTGGTAACACCGTTATTTATAAAATCAACCGAAAGTTTCTCTATTTTAAGAAGGCTTTGCATGCAGAAAATTAAAATCTAAGATGCCTCACCGTTAAACCGTTATTGATAAGCTGGTTTAACGAATCAATACCAATTTTTAAATGACGCTGAACATATTGGGCAGTTACTGTTTTATCGCTTTCACTTGTTTTTACACCCTCCGGTACCATGGGCTGGTCACTTATCAGCAGCAAGGCCCCGGTAGGGATTTTATTGTAAAAACCCACCATAAAAATAGTGGCCGTTTCCATATCAATAGCATAAGCGCGTATTTTTTCAAGATAAGCTTTAAATACATCGTCATGTTCCCAAACCCTCCTGTTGGTTGTATAAACAGTACCTGTCCAGTAATCCACTTTATATTCGCGAATGGTGGTTGATATGGCTTTCTGCAGGGCGAACGCAGGCAGTGCAGGTACTTCAGAAGGAAAATAATCATCCGATGTGCCTTCTCCTCTTATTGCTGCGATGGGTAATAAAAGATCGCCTATTTTATTCCTTTTTTTCAATCCTCCACACTTACCTAAAAATAAAACAGCTTTTGGTTTGATGGCTGAGAGAAGGTCCATCACCGTTGCAGCGCCCGGGCTGCCCATGCCAAAATTTATAATGGTTATTCCATTTGCAGTGGCGCATTGAAAAGGCTTATCCCTGCCAACTACACTCACCTTATTCCATTCAGCAAACATTTCAATATAGTTGCTGAAGTTGGTAAGCAAAATATAACTTCCGAAATTTTTTAATTCTTCACCGGTATATCGCGGAAGCCAGTTATTTACAATTTCATCTTTTGTTTTCATGCAGATAAATAGGGTAAATATACTAAAAGACGGTGTGGGTTATTACATTTGTATATGGTGAAAATAGAATACCCGGATCATCCATTTAAAATAAAAGGGGAAATTAATAAAGAAGTGATATGGGACGATGTGCGCAGAAAATGGGTACGCCTTACGCCGGAAGAATGGGTAAGGCAAAATTTTATTCAATACCTTATAAAAAAGCATAATTACCCTTCAGCGTTAATGGCGGTGGAAAAGGAAATATTATTAGAGGATATAAAAAAGCGCTGCGATATTGTTATTTACCAGTCCCAAAAGCCCTGGATGATCGTTGAATGTAAAGAAATGAATGTTGCGCTTGACGAAATTGTTTTACGCCAGGTACTTACTTATAATATGAGTTTGCCTGTGCCATACCTTGCCATAACCAATGGCGTATATGCTCATATATTTAAAAGGGAAGATGGCGCCCTCAGCGCCCTGCAAACAATGCCTTTATGGTAGTTTTTCTTCCGTTCGCCTATATTATTGCTTAGTCTAACAATACGCCGGCTTAAAATAAATAATCTTCTTTTTTTAGTAACAGTTATTCTCTAAATTTACTTGTGAGAAAGACTTTATAAAAAAATTGTATGTACCAAAAATTTTACTGCTTAACCGTTGCTTGCCTATTTTTTGTTCTTTTATCCTCTCAAAAAACAAGGGCTCAAAACGCAGTCGATGTAAAGCACATCGCGACTCTTATCGAAAATAATTCGTCAGCCATAAGGCTGTCATCAGTTGACAGGGTAAACACCCGCATATCCGACGCGTATTACAATAAGCAGTCGGGTACCCTGTTGGTTTATTTGCAGCAAACCTATAAAGGCATTGACGTTTATAATGCCATAAAGGTGCTTGCATTTAAAAATGATAAGCTGGTATCTGTAGCAGGGATGCGGGTGTCAAAAATGCAGCTAAGGGTAAATAATGTTGAGGGCGTGCCGTACCTAAGGCCTGAAAATGCGGTTAATGCTGCAGCCGCACATTTAAACCTTACCATAGCCGGAGCTTTAAAACCGCTGAATTTTACAGAAGGAGCAACTGAAGCGGAATTCAGCGACCTGGGGATATCAAGCCAAAATATAAAAGTAAAATTATTGTGGATGCCTGTTGAAAACGGCCAAAGGGTAAAACTTAGCTGGCAGGTGCAAATACAACCTGTTAAGTCGCCCGACCATTGGCTTATAAGGGTTGATGCAAGTGACGGTTCCATTATAAATAAGGACAACCTCACGGTTAAATGTAACTGGAAAACGCCCATCCACCAGCACACGGCAGACTGTTATGAAGTAAAGCATTATGATAATGGCGATGCCGGCGCCGCGGGAGCAGGGTTATTAAAAGGTCCCGAAGTTGTTAACTCAGCTAAATACAGGGTAGTGCCTTTTCCGGTTGAAGCGCCTTCTTTTCCCGGCGGCACACCTACATTGGTTACAAACCCATGGTTGCTAGCACCAGCAGGCAGCCCGTCCGGGACATTAAAGTGGAATGATGACGGAACTACATCGTATGCGATTACCAGGGGCAATAATGTATATGCGTATGAAGATCAAAATGCCACCCATGGTACATTTGGGAAATCGGGTAACTCGAGCACCCCTTTACCAGACCTCACCTTTGATTACACTTTTAGCCCCTATGGCGAACCTGCTGATTCTGCAAACCTTGGGCTTGCGATAACCAATCTTTTTTACTGGAACGATATTATGCACGACCTATCCTATCAATACGGGTTTGACGAAGTGGCCGGTAATTTCCAGGCAGACAATATAGGCAGAGGCGGAGTTAGTGGCGACTATGTTCTGGCTGAAGCACAGGATGGGGCGGGATTTGATAATGCTAATTTTGCAACCCCTCCCGACGGGCAAAACCCGAGAATGCAAATGTACCTTTTCGATTATGCAACAGATAAGATATGTTTGGCTAATTCACCGGCTGCGTTTTTCGGATATAAACCTGCCATAGAGGGCCAGTTAAGTGCAGCTAACACGTTAGCAGCTAATGGGCCGATAACAGGCAATGTTGTATTGTACCAGGATGCCGTGGGAAATGATTCTGCCTGTGATGCTGCTGCAAATCAAACAGCTTTAAAGGGAAATATAGCCCTTATCTACAGGGGCAACTGCAATTTTACCGTTAAAATAAAGAATGCACAGATTGCCGGAGCCATCGGTGTAATTATGGTTGATGATAACCCTAATGAGTTGATCATTATGGGTGGAAGTGATAATACTATAGTTGTACCTGCGGTGATGATAACATTAGCCGATGGTAATACCATATATAATTATCTTAAGACTGGCACTACCGTGAACATGACGCTAAAAATTCAATATCTTGACGGTGATCTTGATGACGGTGTTATAAGCCATGAATATACGCATGGCATATCCAACAGGTTAACAGGCGGCCCATCGAACGTAACCTGTTTGCAAAATGCAGAACAAATGGGCGAGGGATGGAGTGATTATGACGCGCTAATGGTAACTACCGACTGGGCTAATGCAAGTTTGACTGATGGCCCTAACAAAAGGCCGATTGGCACCTATGCTATTGACCAACCACCGACAGGCGGCGGCATTAGAAACTACCCTTATTCAACTGATATGACTGTTGATCCCTGGACGTATGACATGCTCGCTACCAAAACCGGGGGCGAGGTGCATAATATCGGGGAGATATGGGCAACTGTTCTATGGGATATGACATGGGACATTATACAGCAGGATGGCCTTATTAATAAAAACATATTTGACGCTTCCGCACCCGGGGGTAATACCGTTGCTTTAAGATTAATGATAGAGGGTTTAAAACTTCAGCCATGCAGCCCGGGCTTTATTGACGGAAGGGACGCCATATTAAAGGCTGATACGCTTTTATATGGTGGAAAATACAGTTGCTCTATCTGGAAGGCTTTTGCAAGAAGGGGGATGGGGATTCACGCATCAGAAGGGAGCTCAAATAATTATACTGACCAGGTAGCAGATTTTACCTCGGCAATTTCTGCTTCCATCGTAAAAAGTGTTGATAAAGACAGCGCAGCCCAGGGTGAAGTATTAACCTATACCATAAAAGCATTATGCCAGTGCGCTGCGGTAAGCAACTTCAGGCTTGTTGATACCTTGCCTTCTGCTGTAACTTATATAAGCGGGGGCTCGTACAACAGCGCTAACAGAACGGTAGTTTTTGACGGAATAAACCTGGCCGCTTCACAAAGCCAGGATTTCCAGGTACAAGTAAAAGTAAACGACGGTACTTATTTTGCACCGGGTGACGTATTTGCTGACAGCGTTAATAATAGCAGCTTGCCAACAGCCACATGGACAAACCAATCAACATCAGGCAGTACATGGAAAGTTGTATCAACACGCAATCATACAGGTTCGTTTTCTTATTTCGCGAGTGATGATACCCTGGCAACCAATAAAACATTGGTTACAAAAAACGCATATCTGCTGCAGGGGGTAAGTACATTATCTTTCTGGCATTATTATGATGTGGAAGATGGATATGATGGCGGTGTTGTAGAGATAAGCCCAGACAGCGGTACAACCTGGATAGACCTTGGGCCATATATGACGAAGAATGGCTATAACGGCAGTATTGACCCTGGTAACCAAACAATAATTTCGGGGCGCAGCGCTTTTACAGGCAGCAGTAACGGGGTTTTTCTTAACACGATCGCAGACTTAAGCGCGTTCAGCGGTAAAAGAATAATGTTGCGGTTTCGTTTTGCCTCAGACGCCTTTGTTGGTGTTGACGGGTGGTACCTTGATGATATAACCATATCCGATAAAGCCGCAGTTTTGAACAACGGCCAGCTATATAACGGCCATGATACCCTGCAAAGTTTTTCTAAAGCAATTACATTTATTAAAGATGCTACTTTGCCTGTTACCTGGGGAGATTTTACAGTTACAAAACAAAAAAACACTGCATTGTTAAACTGGAAGACCCTGCAGGAATTAAATACTGCTAAGTTTGTAATTGAACGCAGTGCAGACGGGGCAAGTTTTTATGAAATTGGGTCGGTAAAGGCAGCGGGCAACAGCACCTTTACGGTTGATTATACATTTACAGATGCAACCCCATTACAGGGCATGAATTATTATCGCCTGAAGCAGGTTGATAAGGACGGTAATTTTGAGTATTCGGAAATACGGTCTGTTAACTTTAATAATGCAAACGGAGCGATCACCATATCGCCAAACCCGGCAAAAGATAAAATATCCGTGACTATAAATGGTAATACAAAGCCGGTTAAAATTTATCTTGTAAGCAATTCAGGCCAGCAATTACAAGCCTATGATATGACGGGCCAGTACATGCAATTGAATTTGCCTAACCTTGCTGCCGGGGTTTATTATATAAGAATAGAAGGGGAGGGGATATCATCAAAAAATAAGTTGGTGATACAATAAAATAATAATGATAGCTAAATTAAATACAACAACGCCCCGCCGCGGCGGGGTGCTGCTGTGTTTTGTGTGTTAATAATTATGACCGTATAATAAAATCTAAATAAGAATCGTATATCTTAGAGAATTCTTTTAAAAAATATACTCCATGAAAAAAATATTGGTGGCATTGTTGCTTTTATCCTTTTCCTTTGTGCAGGCTCAAAACCCTATTTTTTATTTGCTGGTGGGCACCTACACCGACAACGGTAAAAGCGAAGGCATTTATGTATATAAGTATAACCCTAACAGGAACGAGGCTACATTAATGGGTACTGCTAAAGCAGATGACCCGTCATTCCTGGCTATTTCAAAAGACCAAAAGTTTGTATATGCTGTAAACGAAACGCATGGCGATAAACCAGGACAGGTAAGTGCATTTTCGCTGGACAAAAAGAAAGGAGTATTGACTTTTCTGAATAAGCAGCCCAGCGGCGGCGATGACCCCTGTTACGTAGCAGTTGATTCTGCTGGCAAAAATGTGGTGGTAGCCAATTATAACGGTGGTAATTTAAGTGTATTGAAAACAAACCCTGATGGCTCGCTTCAGCCTTACGCTCAATTGATAGCACATGACGGGTATGGTACCAATGTTAAGAGGCAGGAAATGCCCCATGTACATTGCACGGTTTTTTCACCCGATGAAAAATATTTATTTGCCGCCGACCTTGGGAACGACCGCCTGTACCATTATAATTTTAAAGCATCGGATGCCACGCCATTAACGGATATGACACCGCCTTATTACGAAATACCGGATGGCAGCGGCCCAAGGCATATTGTTTTTAGCCCCGATAAAAAATACGCATACCTTATTAGTGAGTTATCCGGCAACGTTATAGCGTACCAGTATAATAATGGCCAGTTAACGCAAATACAAACCATTGCATCAGATATCACCAAAACAAAAGATGATAAAGGCAGCGCTGAAATTGATATCACACCCAATGGTAAATTTCTCTATACGTCAAACCGTGTTACTTCTAATGAGATAGTTGTGTATAAAATTAACAGCGACGGCACTTTGGTTGATGTAGCGCATACTGCAGTGGGCATTCATCCCCGTAACTTTATGATTGACCCTACCGGGCATTTTTTGCTTGTTGCCAACAGGGACAGCGACAATATTCAAATATTTGTGATAAACAAAAATTACGGCTTGCTTGACGATACACATGTAACCATTTCAGTTCCTAACCCAGTATGCCTTAAAATGGTGCCGGTTAATTAAAAAAATAGTTCCGTTATTAAGGAAAGGTGAATTGGTAAAGGCCGGTTCACCTTTCTTTTTTAAAGCGCAGAGCCCCCTGGCAAGTACGTGTTGGCTTTAAAAGGAGACTCTTCTTGCGGGCAAAAGATTTTTTTATGGCTCAATAAAACTTCTTATCTTTCTGCTGACAGTTGTACCCGATAAGCCGTAAAAAACTCCGTTATATGAAACAAACCTACCCTATACAAATTAGGCATACCAGTGGTAGGCCGTTAAAGCATTTTATCTTTTTTTATCTTTTTCTCACAGCAATAATATGCAAGCCGGGTTTTACCATTGCCCAGGTTAATACGCAGGACTCACTTGCCCTTGTTGATCTGTACAACAAAGCAGGCGGCGCCGGGTGGGTTAGCAAAACCAACTGGCTTACCACCGCGCCTGTAAGTACGTGGAGTGGGGTTAGCGTACAATCAGGCAGGGTAACGCAACTTAATTTGTCGTTCAATAATTTAGCGGGCACAATATCGCCCCAGTTAGGCAACCTTGCCAATTTGGCTGGACTCAATCTATATTTTAATCAATTAACCGGCAGCATACCTGCTGAACTTGGCAACCTGGTTAACTTAGCCAATGTTGATTTGTCGTTTAACAGTTTAACCGGCAACATACCTTCATCTTTGGGCAACCTTACCAATTTGCAAAACCTTTATTTATCGTACAATCAACTAAGCGGAAGCATACCATCTTCACTTAGCAACCTTACCAAAATATCGTTTTTTGAAATAGACAACAACCAATTTACGTTTGCCGGCCTGGAGGGTATTGTAAGCAAATTTGCCGGAACCTTTGCATTTTTATCATACTCGCCCCAGGCAAATATTCCTATTATCAGTAATGGCAACAATCTATCTGTTGCAGCAGGCGGCACACTTGCCAATAATACTTACAGCTTGTACAGGAACGATACGCTGATGACAAGCCAGGCAGGCGATTCAGTTTTTACCATTACCGCTGCAGCAAATTATTATATTTCGGTAACGAATGCGATAGCTACAGCGCTTACATTAAAAAGCGTTGTACTTAAACCTTCAACCAATATACAGGACTCGCTTGCGCTGGTTGCACTATACGATAGCACCAACGGGGTGGCCTGGGCTAACCAGGCAAATTGGCTAACCATTGCACCATTAAGTACATGGTATGGGGTAACCATGCAGTTAGGGCGGGTGGTGCAGCTTAATTTGGCGGGCAATAATTTAACCGGCGGCATACCGGTGCAGTTGGGCAACCTAACAAATTTGCAGCAACTTAATTTTGGCAACAACAATTTAGGCGGTACCATACCTGCCAGTTTGCAGGGCCTTACCAATTTAACTAATCTTGATTTACACAATAATAAATTTACGTTTGCCGGGATGGAAGGCATCGCTACAAAATTCGCCGGCATACAACTGTCTTACTCCCCGCAGGCAATTATCCCGCTCATTAAAAACGGCAGTACCTTATCTGTTTCGGCAGGCGGTACACCCTCAAATGATACATTCAGGCTGTATAGGAATGATACTATGATAACAAAGCAGGCAGGCGACAGTATATTTACGATGGGTGCATCGGCAAATTACTATATTACAATAACGAATAGTAAGGCAAGGAACCTTACGTTAACCAGCGATTTGGTACAGGCAACAACCTACCCGCAGGATTCACTTGCACTGGTAGCTTTATACAACAGCGCAGGCGGCAACAACTGGTATTTTAAGACCAACTGGTTAACCACAGCGCCCTTAAATACATGGTTTGGGGTAACCATGCAGTATGGCAGGGTAACACAACTAAATTTAGCTTTTAACAATGTAACCGGCAGCCTGCCCACGCAGTTAGGTAACCTTATCAGCCTGCAATTACTTTACTTATACTCAAATGGGTTAAGCGGCAGCATACCTTCTTCGCTCTGCAGCCTTAGCAAACTGCAATATCTCTATTTGTATAACAACCAGCTAAGCGGCAGCCTGCCTTCAACACTTGGGGGCCTAACCCATTTAGTATCGCTTGATGTATCGCATAACCAATTAACCGGCATCCTGCCTTCTAATATCGGCAACCTGGTTAAGTTAACATCACTCACCCTTTCGTTTAATAAATTAAGTGGCAGCATACCATCCTCGTTACTTAACCTTACTAATTTAGCGACCATTGCTTTGGATAATAATAAATTTACGTTTGCGGGCATGGAAGGCGTTGCCGCAGCATTTGCTGCCAGGCAATTAACGTATTCGCCGCAAGCAACTATCCCAATCGTAAAAAATGGCAGTTTGCTTTCTGTGTCAGCAGGGGGCACACCTGCTAACGATACATTTAGATTATACAGAAACGATACATTGCTGGCCAAGCAGGCGGGTGACAGTGTATTTACAACAACCACCGCAGCAGACTATTTTATTACGGTTACCAATACCGTTGCCACAAAGCTTGCCTTAAACAGCGACACATCTAAAGCAGTGACCAACAGCCAGGATTCGCTGGCACTTGTAACTTTATTCGACAGTACCGGTGGTAGTGGCTGGTTCAACAAGACCAACTGGTTAACTGCAGCGCCTTTAAATACCTGGTTTGGGGTAAGCATGCAGTTTGGCAGGGTAACGCAGCTTAATTTAGGCGTTAATAATTTAATTGGCAATATGCCAACACAATTAGGTAGCCTTGCCGGTTTGCAACAGCTTAATTTATACAGCAATCAGTTGGGCGGCAGCATTCCTTCTTCGTTTGGTAACCTTACTAATTTGTTGCTGCTTAATTTATATAATAACCAATTATCCGGCGGCATACCAACCTCTTTGGGCAACCTTATTAAGTTACAGCAGCTTAATTTATATAATAACCAGTTAAGCGGCATATTACCTTCTTCATTAGGTAGCCTCAGCAGCTTAACAAACCTTTATTTATACAATAATCAATTAACCGGCAGCATACCTGCAACTCTTGGTAACCTTGTTAAATTAGTCAACCTTAGTTTACGTAACAATCAATTAACCGGCAGCATACCTGCACAAATTAATAACCTTACTAACCTGTATTATTTTGATGTATCGTACAATAAGTTAAGTGGTGGTATTCCTTCAATGGCCAACCTTGCAAACCTGGAATATTTATATTTAAACAACAACCAGTTTACCTATGCAGGCATGGAGGCTGTAGTAACAAAATTTGGCAGCAGGGTATTGGCGTATGCTCCGCAGGCAGCTATCCCCTATATTAAAAATGGTAGTAACATCTCCGTTGCCGCGGGCGGCACACTTGCAAATAATACTTATACTTTATACAGAAATGATACGCTTATTACAAAGCAGGCCGGCGATTCAGTTTTTGCGATGGGCCCTGTTGCAGATTATTACATTACCATAACCAGCAGCGTTGCAAAACTGCTGGCATTAAACACCGATACGCTAAAAGCCGCAACCAATAAGCAAGACTCGCTTGCCATGGTGGCTTTATATGATAGCACAAAGGGTTCAGGCTGGACTAATAAGACCAACTGGCTAACCACTGCGCCTTTAAGCACATGGTATGGGGTAACCATGCAATTTGGAAGGATAATACAGCTTAGTTTACCAGGCAATAATTTAACCGGCACTATACCATCCCAATTGGGCAACGCAACTAGTTTAAATATTCTCGATCTAAGCAATAATAAATTAGAAGGCAGTATTCCAACACAACTCGGTGCCCTTGTTAATTTGAAACAACTTTTATTAAGCATTAACCAGCTTGGCGGCAGCATACCGTCATCAATTACAAACCTGGTTAATTTACAAACCCTTGAATTGGAGAATAACCAATTTACATTTGCAGGTCTGGAAGCCGTTGCTACAAAATTTGCCAATATATTCCTCTTTTATTGGCCACAGGCGGCCATCCCCCTTATTAAAAGTGGTACTACACTTTCGGTTGCTGCGGGCGGAACAACGGCAAACAATACATATAGTTTATACAGGAATGATACACTTTTGACAAAGCAGGTTGGCAATGCTGTATTTACTGCAAGCATTCCGGCTGATTATTATATTACAGTAACTAATGCTATAGTCAAAAACCTTACGTTAAACAGCATTACGCTAAAGGCGCCTTTAAACACAGCAGACTCCCTTGCGCTGGTAGATTTATATAACAGTACTAACGGGCCAGGCTGGTTTACCAAAACTAACTGGCTGACGGCTGCGCCATTAGGTACATGGACCGGGATAATTGTGAAATATGGAAGGGTAACACAGGTTAATTTAGGGGCTAATAATTTAACCGGTAACTTACCAGCCAGTTTGGGCAATTTAAGTGGTTTACAAATACTTGGTTTGATCAATAATAACCTCACGTTTGCCGGGATGGAAGGCCTTGTTACAAGATTTGCCAATATTTTGATATTTTCATATAATTCCCAGCAACTTATCCCTTTTGCAAGAAATGGCAACACTATATCAGTTTCAGCAGGGGGAACACCGGCCAATAATACCTACAATTTATACAGGAATGACACATTGGTAAAAACGCAGGTTGGTGATTCTGTTTTTAATGCCGGTACTACTGCAAATTATTTTATTACGGTTACCAATGCTGTTGCCACAAAGCTTACATTATATAGCAACACGCTCTATCCACTTACCAACATACAGGATTCGCTTGCGCTGGTAGCTTTATACAACAGTACCAACGGCGCCGGTTGGGTTAACCATACCAATTGGTTAACCTCTGCGCCCTTAAGCACCTGGTTTGGGTTGTATGACCCATACGGGAGGGTAACGGAACTTAATTTATCAGGCAACAATTTAACCGGTACAATTCCAACACAGTTGGGCAATCTTACCCAATTAACTTATCTTAACCTGTACAACAACAAATTAAGCGGCAGCATACCTGCGCAATTGGGCAACCTTATTAACTTACAGGTATTCAGCTTATCGTATAACCAATTAAGTGGCAATATACCTACGCAGTTTGGCAATCTTATTAACCTAAAGCAGTTGATATTAATCAATAATCACTTAACGGGTGGCATCCCTGTGCAATTTGGCAACCTGGCCAACATAACAGACCTTGAATTGGGGAATAATCAATTAACCGGCAGTATTCCGGCGCAATTAGGTAATCTAACCAAATTAACTGACCTCTATTTATCTTACTGCCGTTTAAACGGCGCTATTCCTTCTTCACTTGGAAGCCTGGTAAACTTAACTGACCTTGAGATGACGCAAAATCAACTAACCGGCAACATACCTTCATCTTTAGGCAATCTTGTTAATTTAACAACGCTAAATTTATCGCAAAATGGTCTAGAAGACAGCATACCTTCATCGTTGGGAAATATTACAAAACTCACAACGCTGGATGTATCTTCCAATCAATTAAGCGGTATTATACCTTCATCTTTTGCAAAGCTTCCAAATTTATCTTTTTGGCTGTATAATAATAACTTCACGTTTACTGCATTGGAGAAATTACCTGCAGTAAAAAGTGTTTCTTATTCCCCGCAGGCAGCTATTCCTTATATTAAAAACGGTAATAACGTGTCTGTCGACGCCGGCGGCACACTTGCAAATAATACCTATACCTTATACAGGAATGATACGCTGGTAACAAAGCAGGTTGGTGATTCTATTTTCACTATCGGCACTACTGGTGACTATTTTGTTTCGGTAACCAATGCTATTGGCACACAGCTTACTTTATACAGTGATACGCTGTTTACGCAACCCACTAACGGGCCAGACTCATTAGCGCTGGTAGCGTTATACGATAGTACCAACGGCCCCGGTTGGACCAAACATACAAACTGGCTAACCACTGCGCCGATACACGATTGGTACGGAGTGGTAGTGTTGGGGGGACGGGTAATACAACTTAATTTAGGCAGCAAT
Source organism: Bacteroidota bacterium (assembly GCA_013286305.1). Classification (GTDB taxonomy): domain Bacteria; phylum Bacteroidota; class Bacteroidia; order Chitinophagales; family Chitinophagaceae; genus JABDFW01. Next base: position 25,022 of record JABDFW010000019.1, on the reverse strand, counting down.
AATTTGGCCGGTACCGTTATAACGCAGTTGGGCAGCCTAACCGGTTTAAAGGTGCTTGATTTATCGGGCAACAAATTAAGCGGTAACTTGCCGTTGCAATTGGGTAACCTTACCAATTTGCAGGCACTTATTTTAACGGGCAATAAATTAAACAGCACCATACCATCGCAATTAGGCAGCCTTACTAATTTAATAGCCCTGTTTCTGTCTGCTAACCAATTACATGGCAGCATACCCACTTCCCTGGGCAGCCTGGCTAACTTGCAAATACTGGATTTATCGTCTAATCAATTAAGCGGCGCAATACCTTCAACCTTGGGCAGCTTAACTAATTTGCAATTGCTTACTTTATCCAACAATAAATTAAGCAGCGCCATACCATCACAGTTGGGTAACCTCGCCAATTTAACCGGCCTTTACTTAGATAATAATAAACTAAGTGGCCCCATCCCATCGCAGTTAGGTAACCTTACCCAATTGCAATATTTTTATTTAAACAACAATCAATTTACGTTTGCAGGCATGGGAGGTATTACGGCAAAATTTTACGGCATTCAATTCATATATTCCCCGCAGGCGGCGGTTCCTTTAATTAGAAAAGGCGACACGCTTTCCATTCCTGCCGGCGGTGCACCTTCCTATAACACTTACAAGTTGTATGAAAACGGTGTGTTGAACAGCATTCAAATAGATTCTGTTTTTATCATTAGTGATACAGCAAGTTATTTTATTACAGCAACCGACATTATTGCCAACCAGCTTACATTAACCAGCGATACGCTTAACGAACCAGCCAGCGCGCAGGATTCGCTTGCGCTGGTAGCCTTATACAATAGTACGGCCGGCAGTAACTGGCTTAATAAAACCAGGTGGCTAACCACGTCGCCTTTGTTTACATGGTATGGGGTTACAGTAGCAAATGGAAGAGTAACACAGCTTAATTTGGCGGGTAATAATTTAAAGGGCAGCATACCTGCATCTATGGCGAACCTGGGTAATTTAGCCACCCTTAATTTAAACAACAACCAACTTACGTTCGCGGGGATGGAAGGTGTTGCAACAAAATTTGCCAATATACAATTGCAATACTCACCACAAGCGATTATACCACTTATTGAGAACGGTAATACGCTTGCCGCATCTGCAGGCGGAACATTGGCGAATGATACTTTTAGCCTGTACAGGAACGACACACTTGTGACTAAGCAGGCAGGCGACAGCGTGTTTACTATGGATGCAACAGCGGATTACTTTATTACAGTAACCAACGCAATAGCTACACAGCTTACTTTAAAAACTGATACACTAAAACTGCCAGCCAATAGCCAGGATTCCCTGGTGCTTGTAGCATTATATAACAGTACCCAGGGTGCCGGCTGGTATAATAATACCAACTGGTTAACCACAGCACCCTTAAGCAACTGGTATGGCGTTACGGTGCTGGCGGGGCGGGTAACACAGCTTAGTTTGGCAGGCAATAATTTAACCGGTACTATAATAATACAGTTGGGCAGTTTAACTAATTTAGTGTGGCTCGATCTATCGTTTAATAACCTAAGCGGCAGCCTGCCATTGCAGTTGGACAGCCTTGTTAACCTGCAATCTTTAAGTTTATCTCACAACCAGTTAACCGGCAACATTCCGATACAGCTGGGCAGCCTGGCTAACCTGCAAAAATTTATTGCAGGGTACAATCAATTAAGCGGAAGTATCCCCACCCAGTTGGGCAACCTGCTTAAGCTAACAACACTCGATCTGTCAAATAACAAATTAACCGGTGCCATCCCCGGGCAGTTAAGCAAGCCAGCTAATTTGCAATATCTTAATGTATCTAACAATCAGTTAAGCGGCGGCATACCGTCATCGTTGGGGAGCCTGGTTAAATTGTACCGCCTCTATTTAAATAACAATCAATTAAGCGGTAGTATCCCGTCGCCTTTAGGTACGCCGGTTAATTTAAATACCCTTGATATATCTTTCAATCAATTAAGCGGCAGCATACCGGCCTCGCTTGGTAACCTGGTTAAGTTATCAACGCTTAATTTAAGCAGCAACCAATTTACATTTGCTGGTATGGAAGGTATTGTAACTAATTTTTTCAATAGTGGTACCTATTTGTCTTATTCGCCCCAGGCCACTATCCCGGTTATTAAAAACGGCAATTTCATCTCGGTTTCACCAGGGGGTACGCTTGCAAACGACACATTCAGGTTATATAAAAACAATACGCTGCAAACTGCCCAAATGGCCGATTCGGGTTTTACCATAACTGCAGGGGCTCAATATTACATTACTGTTACCAACGGGGTAGCTAAGCAACTTACCCTTTACAGCACACTGATCAGTGACTTGATAAACGAGGGAAAATACACCGCTGCACCGGTTGCGCTGCAGGCAGTATTATACCCTAACCCGTCTGTAAATGATGCAAGCCTGCAAATAACCGGTAATACTAACGACAGAGTGCTTGTAACTATTGCGGATGTAACCGGCAGGCAACTGTGGCAACGTATAACGCCTGTTAACACTACAATAATATTGCCATCAGGCTCATATGCTGCAGGTGTCTTTTTTGTAACCGTAAGCAATGGTAAACAAAGCAAAACGCTTAAACTAATTAAAACAGGTAAATAGCTGCTTATTGATTGAAAGTATTGACCGGTATTCAATGGAAAGTTTTGCCTGCAAAGGCCGAATATGGTAATGTACTGAAAACAGTTGGTGATTTTAAGATGGCCCGAAAATAGAATGCACTGAAAATAAAAAAGATGACATAGAGAAAATATATTGAAGATTTGATCGCTCACGGGTATAACATCCCGATTTTTATCGGAGAGGATCTTGGGTTCGGGTACTAACAGAACCCCAACCCGCGACTCCACTTGATCTCATATTTTGAACACTTCAAAATGAAATTTTTATTTATTCATATTTCAATATTTCTATACAATCCGCTGGTAGAAGTTTCGAACCCGGGACAGTCGCCCCGGGAAGACAAGATTCGAACCGGCGGATCTCTGTAGCGTTATTTCTAAACAAAAGTTAGAACAACTCTTAACATGAAGCTTTTCGAAGCCTTAAACAGGGCCAAAAAAAAGATAAATTTTAGGTTGCGGGCCTTACAGGGAATAACATGCGCTTTCAACAAATAGGTTAAACAACGACAAAAGATTACTCTTTGCAACATTGTTTCGATTTTTTTGTGTTAAGTTTACCATTAATACTACAGTCGTTTGCCAAGGCATGCTTATATGACAAGATCTATTGCCGGTTTGTTTCTGGTTATGTTTTCATTCGGCATAACGCCAAAACAAATTCTGCACGATGTTTTTGCACGGCATACCGATAAAAGAGCGGCGAAAACGGGGAATACATCCTGCCAGTTATCCGGCAGCGGATATAACTGTCATTGCGATAACCTTGTGGCAGAATCTGTTTTTGTAAATGCCCATGCTGTATTTAACTTTCCTTCATTCGCCTCTTTTTCATCTTACGTTTGTAAAAATATTTCTTTCTCTTCCGTTATAGTGGCTCATTCTTTTTTGCGCGGGCCGCCGGCAACTGTTTAATGCAGCATTATGCAACCTTTCCGCCGGTACCTTCTTTTTAAAAAAAAGTACATACTGTGAACATAATATTTACGTCAAAAAAAATAATTCCCGTCATCGTGCTGCTGTCTGCAATTCTTTTCAGTAATAAAACTATCGCCCAAAAAAAAGACAGCACAGCGGTTGCCGACTCTATCCTGCAAAAACAGATAGAGCAGCAGTTAGCGGCACCGTCTAACGAGCCGCCCGCCCAGCCGGCGCCGCAGGTAACACGTTCGGGCATTTCCGCCAATCCAGATATCGGGGTTGTTGCCGATTTCCGTGCGTCGTATATCAGCCAGGGCAAAAAGAATTTTGATGCTTATCTTGATGAAACAGAAGTGTCTTTTCAATCTGTTGTTGACCCATACATAAGGGCTGATTTTTTTGTTTCATTTGGCAGGGACCCTGTTACACATCAATACGGGGTATCGGTTGAAGAAGGTTATCTAACCACCTTATCACTCCCTGCAAAACTGCAGTTGAAAGTGGGAAAGTTTAGGGAAGCCGTGGGCAAAATAAACCCTGTTCATCCCCATGCATTACCTTTTATTGATTTACCCAATGCTTACGTAAATTATTTTGGGAACGATGAAGGGTTGAATGATGAAGGCGCATCGCTTAGCTGGCTGCTGCCCACAAACAAGTTTTACCAGGAACTTATTTTCCAGGCAACATCGGGAGCAAATCAATCGCCTACTTTTTACCGCGGCGATAACAACCGCTTCATATATCTCGCCCATCTCAAAAATGTTTTCACCATGTCGGAGAATGCTACACTTGAATTTGGGTTAACGGGCATAACGGGGCCCAATGATTCTTCAATGAATACCAATATTGCAGCAGCCGACCTGACATATAAATGGAAACCAGTTCAGTTTAATACCTATAAATCTGTCACCTGGCAGAGTGAATTTTTCTTTGCTAATGCAAACTACTCCGGCAATACATCGTCTAATTCTTTTGGGCTTTACTCATTTTTGGAAGACCAGTTGAACAAACGCTGGTTTCTTACAGCAAGGTATGACTACGCGCAAAAACCATACGACAGAAGCATTGTGGAACAGGCATTTTCATTAACAGCCGGATGGCTGGCAACAGAGTTTCAAAAAATTGAGTTTGAAGATAAACAGACCTTTGTTAATGTTCGGGAGGCTTACAACCAGTTTTGGCTGCGCTGGATATTTGTTATCGGCACACACGGCGCACATCAATATTAAAATATATGGTTAATAAAATTAAGTATAAACAACACATCATGAAAAGAGTCATTTCAATTTTCGCATCACTGGTGGTTATCATTTCAAATTCACATGCAGGTACTTTAAAAGTGGTTACCACCACGATGGACTTGAAGAGCATTACAGAAATGATTGGCGGTAATAAAGTTTCTGTGCTGTCAATAGCCACCGGGTATCAAAACCCGCATTTTGTTGACCCTAAGCCAAGTTATATCATTAACCTTTCCAACGCCGATGTTTTTGTAACAGTAGGGCTTGACCTTGAAACCGGATGGTCGCCGCAGTTATTGGCAAGTTCAAGAAATTCAAAGATACAAAAAGGCTCACCGGGGTACGTAGATGCATCAGAAGGCGTAGGTTTACTGCAGGTTCCTTCTTCTCTTAACAGGGGCGAAGGCGATATACATATTTATGGAAACCCGCACTACTGGCTTGACCCGTTAAATGGAAAAGTAATTGCCCGCAATATCGCTAACGGCCTGGAAAGGGTTGACCCTGCCAACAAGGCTTTTTACGAAGCGAACCTTGCTGCATTTAATGCCAACGTTGACACAAAATTAAAAGGCTGGGCTGCTAAGCTGGCGCCATATAGAGGAACAAAGCTTATAGCCTACCACAACGAGTGGGTTTATTTTGAAACAAGGTTTGGCCTGCAGATAGTTGACTTTATGGAACCCAAACCCGGTATTCCGCCATCGCCTTCGCAATTGGTGAAAGTGATAAGAGAGATACAGGCTGATAAGATAAAAGTTATTGTTTCGTCGCCTTATTTCACCACCTCTTCATCTGATGTAGTAGCAAAGCAAACAGGGGTAAAGGTATTGACGCTCGCCACTTCTGCAGGTGCTTTCCCCACCGTCAAAAATTATTTTGATGTGTTTGACTACGATATTGACCAGTTAACGGAAGCACTTAAATAACAACACTCTTCTTTCATTACATTTAACTAAAACTGTTTCTTATGTTCGCGATGTTTCAACTGCCGTTTATGGTACAAGCTTTTGCAGCAGCCATTGTAACGGGCATCCTGTTATCTTATATGGGTGTTCATGTGGTAGGCAGGGGTATTGTTTTTGTTGACCTTGCGCTTGGGCAAATATCTTCACTCGGTGTTGCTTTTGCGGCTTTCATCGGCACAGGGCTTACCTCTATCCCGTTAATATTTACTTTAGCCGGCGCGCTTCTCATGTCATTTATTAATATCAGGGATAAGCGGTTGAAGCAGGAGGCCATCATTGGTATATTTTACGCTTTTGCATCGGCGCTAACGGTATTAATGATATCAAAAACCCCGCATGGAGATTCTGATATACAGGAAGTGCTTTTTGGAAATATCTTATCGGTTAGCTGGCAGCAAATCTCAACACTAAGCATTGTTTTTGGCTCAATCCTGCTTGTTCAACTGGTTTTTTTCAGGAAGTTTTTTGGTTTAACTGAATCGTTTGAAAACGGCGTAAACCACCTGATAGGCATATTTAATGTTTGGAACTTTTTATTTTATATTTCCATTGGCCTTGCCATCGTTTTTGCGGTTAAGATAAATGGAGTTATCCCTGTTTTTTCCTACCTCATCATACCAGCAGTATCCGCGATCATGCTTACAAAAAATAAGGCGGCTGTTTTAATAATAGCCATCATTATCAGCATACTGGGTGGCTTTTTTGGATTGAACTTTTCTTTTCATTATGACTTTCCTGCAGGCTCATCTATTGTAGCCGTTTTGGGTGGTATTTTTCTGCTGGCATCCATTTACAGGATAATCGTTGGGATCATTAATAAAAAGCAGGTTGCTTAAATTAGTGCCCTGTTTAAAATTACCCGTCGGTACTTGACGCTACTTAATAGTTCAGCCGTGGGGCCTGTTTGTGCCTGCTGATGTTTGAACTCGTGCCTCGCTACCTGCAACAGCCATAAACAAACAGTCACGGAAATCCATCCACTCATACTAATCATTTTGCTTCGCTTAAACTATTCATCCTCCTGGTTCCGCCCCATTTTATACACACATTTAACACCTGCTTATTAATTGTGTCTTAAATAAACGCCACGGTGTTTATTGTGACCTTAGACATCAAGCTCGTACTCAAACACTTGCACGATACGCTATGTTGGAACGGTTTTTTCACATTGGCATAATATTGAAATGGTACCATGGTTAAATTAAATGCCGCATAAACAATACGGTTTTAAAACTCCATAAAATTCAAGAAATATACAGCCACAGGCAATTACCCATTGTTTTATCAATGCCTGCCTCAACTAACAAAGTGCACGAATCTTCAAAAGAACTTAACCGTTAAGCCCGCTTAATAAACTAAAAAACACATGAAAATATTCTTTAAAAATATGGTAAGCATTCGCTGCAAATTAACAGTGAGATCGGAATTGGAAAAGCTCGGGCTGCATTACAAAACAGTTGAATTGGGTGAAGCTGATATTGAAGAAAATATTTCCACAAAGCAGTGGAATGAACTTAACATAACACTTAAAAGATCGGGTATTGAATTGTTGCAAGACAGGAAAGATATCATCAATCAAAAAATAAAAAATATCATTGTTCAACTGGTGCATTATTCGGAAGACCCTTTAGAAATAAATTTGTCTGACTACCTTGCCCAAAAACTGAACAAGGACTATAAGTATCTTGCTAAATTATTTTCAGAAACACAGGGTATTACCATTGAGCAGTTTTATATAGCCCACAAAATTGAAAAAATAAAAGAGTTGATAGAGTACAATGAATTAACGCTGACGGAAATTGCCTGGCGGCTGCATTACAGCAGTATTGCACACCTATCAAACCAATTTAAAAAAGTAACTGGTGTAACCCCTTCTACTTTTAAGAGAAATGAACATATAAAAAGAAGAGGGCTGGAAGAGGTTTGTACAATGTACACTGTTTTAGCAACCGGGTAGTATCAGGTGCACACAATATTAGAAGCGGGGTACAAGCATAAAACTTGTACCCCGCTTTTTAAATGAATGTAGTAAATAAGAATGATTTATTTAGCCGGTATAATATCAATAATAACTGTTCTGTTATAAAAGCGCTGTTCGGGTAGTTTGTTTTCAAACGGCGCCATACTTTCGTCTTTGCCAAAGCCAAATGTTTCAAAGGTTACACCTGTAATGCCCCTGGCCTGCAGGGCACGTTCAATTATTTGCTGCGCGCCTATTGCCCTGTTGTTAGATAATGTAAGGTTATATTTTTCATCACCAATAATATCGGTGTGCCCGTGAATAATAACGGTGCCGTTTGCGGGTATAAGCGGGGTAACAATATCAGCAAGGAATTTTGCATAAGAGTCAATGGTTTTTGATTTATCAAAATCAAACAATACACTGTAACGTAACCCTTCCTGCTTGGGTTCATCCATTTTCACCAGGCTTACAGAACTTTCCTTTGTAATTGAATGGCCGCTTTTTGTTTGCCCGGTCATTACAATTTTATAATTGCCCTGCGTATTGGCACCCAAAATGGTTTTCCCTGAAACGGAAGCCTGGTCTGTAGTATAAGGCCCATAATGCTGTACAGCACCCTGCTCATCAGTAACATCTATCGACCATGATTCAAGTGCATCATTTGCACCTTCTGCTTTAAATATCACATGACTGTCTAATGGGTCTGTTTGTACCGCTCTTATCTGCACCGGCCTCAAAAATGCTTCATCGCTGCCGCCTACCTGTAACAGTAATTCAGGAGAATTACTTGTTATATCAACCCTGCGGTCACCTTCACGCAGTAAACCAAGTTCTTTGGTGGCGCCCGGTTGTTCTGATGGAATAACAGGTTTGTCTCTCCCCACGGTAGTTATTCTTGAAGCATCAATACCAAAAACGGCTACCAGATATTGCTTAACGTTCTCAGCCATCAATTTACCTTCCTCAGGGTTGTTGTTGGAGGCACCCGTTAACGTAATTGTACTTTGTGTATTTGCGCGCATACGGTCGCCCATTATATTCAGGATGTTATAATACACCACTAACTGCCTTGATGAACGGCCATTGTTTAAGTCTGCCGGCTGGTCCTGCTGAAGCCCTTCTTCTTTAAATGATATTGCCGCGGTTGGGCTTAGCATTATATAACGGCTGGGTATGTCATTTAACGCCACATCAAAAAATATAGAATTACGCAGTGGGAAGGTTTCTTTTACCTGGCGGTTAAGCGGAACTACCTTTGGAGCCCTCACGGAAAATTGCACTTCCTTCTCCACAACTGCTACAGGGGCAACTGGCTGCGCCATTGCGGTTACTGGCGGTGCCGGCGGTACTGGTTTCCTTGATGTGCCAAATTTAAGCGCAATGCCTGCCCTGATGGTATAGAATGACCATGATTCCACTGCCCTTGGCTCATGCCCAAAGTCTGTAAGGAAGCTTGCAAAAGGCGAAAGCGTCATTTGCGTGGCACTTGTGCGGGAAGAAAGCGGGATATCTATACCCGCGCCTGCCTGGCCTGAAAATACGGTTTTGCGTATATCGCTCCAGTCTCCATTTTGATCTGTTTGCTTAAGCTGGGTATAAGTAAAATCTTTGTTGATATTGATACTCACTGTAGGCCCTGCGAATATGTAAAATGCTGAACCAAAGGGAGCGACGCGCAAACTGGGTTCGATAGCTATATAGCTAACATTGGTTGATAAGTTTTCCGGGCAATTACATGGCGCCATAACAGCGTCAAATTTAGCCCCGCGGTTATCATACGCAATGTTCAGCATGCCACCCCACACCTTGTTTGGCCGGTATTCTGTTAACAACGAACCGTAAGGCCTTACACCACTGCCTTTATGAAACGCCGCCGGTACCGTTAAATTACTGTTGAGCATTTGCGTAGTACCACGGTATTGGTTAATGTTTGCGGCAACTGATTCGCCAAACCACCATACAGGTTGCGGACGTTGTATGTCCTGCGAAATGCCTGATGTGTATGCAAAAACCAACACCATAACAATGACTGTAAATTTTTGCGTGCCTGTTTTAAATCGTAACATAGAATATCTCTTTAATAATTATTTGTATTGTTTCACTTTAATTTCAATATGCCGGTTATGGCACATTAATAGTTGTATTTACCATGGTAACTGATGCATTAAGGGAGATGGCCCTGCCGTTTAATACCGTTTGCACGGCATTACCGGCAGTTGAAAATGTTATGCCTGATGACGCTATGATGGTACCCACCATAACACCGCCACCGGCGCCGTTGATAGTGGCAGAACTGCCAACATACCAATAAACATTTTTAGCCTGTGCGCCATTTATCAATATGATATTTCTTGCACCTGCCGGCCCCGCTGTACCTACTGTAAGGCTTGCCGCTGATTGAAATATCCATATGGCGTTAGGGTCGCCTTTAGCATCAAGTGTAAGGTCGCCGTTTGTTATCTTAAACGTGCCACCAGCAGCCTGGTAAACAGAGGGAAACAAAGTTAACCCTCCCAGTTCGCCTGCACCCGGATCCGTGCCGCCTGGTTTTGAAGCAGGTGAAATGCTGATATATGCATTTGTTGCGTCGAACAAAGCCCTGGTTGCTATAGTGAATGATGTAGCAGTGCCTGGTGCGGGTGGTGCAGTATATATCCTGCCTTTTACATCGCCAACATTCAGTGGCGTTTCGGTATAAATATCACCGGTTGTTCCATCGTGAAACCCTGTTATTAAAGTGGAAGCGGCTGTTGAACCGATGCTGCCATTGTTTATAACAGTATTTAACCCCTGGTTGGTTATGCCAGCATTACCACCAAACGCACCAAAGATTGAGATACTGCCCAATACAGGTGGCGATTGTTTTTGCCTGGTGCTAAAGGTCCATACGTGATCACTTACAAGCGAATTGCCGGCAAGATCTTTAGCGCCTGTTGTAACAGTAGCCGTATAGGTAGTATTAGGCGCCAGGTTTAACGTTGGCGAAAATGTTGCAACAACTCCCTTATAGGTTACCGAGCCTGAAATAAGGATCAAACCTTGTTTTAAAGTGAATGTAGTGCTGTTAATAGTTAAAGGGTTCATCGCCTCACTAAATGTAGCGGCAACCTTTTTATTTTGAGGAACGTTGATAGCATTATCCAGCGGGTCTGTCATTATTACGGTAGGCGGCGTTATATCAACTGTAGCGGTTGTTGTAAAACTCCATACGTAATTATTTACCATTGCATTGCCTGCAAGGTCTTTAACGCCCGTTGTAACAGTACCCGTGTAAGTTGTATTTGGCAACAGGTTGGCTGACGGTGAAAATGTTGCCTTGTTACCGGAATAAATAACAGTTCCTGTAACTGAAATTGTACCATTTGTTATGGTAAAAGTTGTTGTTGTTATAGTTAAGGGGTCCATCAACTCACTAAACGTAGCGATAACCTTTTTATTAAGTGCTACATTAGTGGCGCCGTTATTCGGGTCGGTGGCAATTACGGTTGGCGGGGTAACATCAAGGGCGGCCCCCGTTGTGAAGCTCCAAACATAATTATTTGCCAATGCGTTACCTGCCAGGTCCTTAGCACCTGTGGTAATAGTACCAGTGTAAGTTGTATTAGGTAACAGGCTTACTGCCGGTGAAAAAGTGGCGGTTGTTCCGGCGTAGGTAACTGTACCTGCAATAGCAATTGACCCTTGTTTTACCATAAAGGTTGCCGTGCTAATTGTAGCAGGATCCATCGCCTCGCTAAAGGTGGCTGTAATTTTCTTATTTACTACAACCCCCGTTTCACCGCTTGACGGCGCAGTAAATATAACAGAAGGCGCTGTGGTATCGGCAGCGGCACCGGTTGTAAAGTTCCATATATAATTAGCTGCGATAGCATTACCTGCTTTGTCTTTCGCAGCCGTTGTTATCGTTGCAGCGTATGTTGTATTTGGCAACAAACTGCCGGTTGGATTAAATATCGCAGTTGTTCCGCTATAAGTAACCGTTCCCGCTACCGGCGTCCCGCCAAGTGTGGCGTTTTCTACTGTAAAGCTTGCGTTTGTTATGGTTGACGAATCCATTACTTCACTAAAAGTGGCCGATATTTTTTTATTGAATGCTACACCGGTAGCGGCGTTCGCGGGGTCTGTAGACGTAACCGTGGGCGCTGTAACATCCGGGCCATTGCCTGTAGTAAAGGTCCATACATAATCGCTTACAGGCGAATTGCCTGCGGCGTCTTTTATGTTTTTGGTGATAGTTGCAGTGTAAACAGTATTAGGTAAAAGATTATTTGTTGGCGAAAATGTTGCTGTAGAATCAACATAAGTTATCACGCCCGCAACCGGTGTTGTTCCGTGTGTTACAGTAAAAGTTGTAGCTGTTATTGAGGAAGCATTTACTGCTTCATTAAATGTTGCGCTGATATTTTTATTTAAATCAACATTTGATGCCGTATCTATTGGGCTTGTTGAAACCACCTTGGGGCAAACACCGGTGAGCCCTGCAACTTCAGTTACTTTTTTGCAGCCAGCTGCAAAAACTCCCATCATCAATAGTATGATCCATTTGTTGCCGAAGATAGCAGCGCAGTTCTTACATAACCGAAATAAAGAGTTTCCCGCGCGGGGGACAGATGCATTTTTCATAGTTAAATTTTATTTGTTTAGCTGTTTTGCATTGAGAAGTAGCAACTAACACACAAAGCTATGTAATGCACTCCCCGGGAATGTTACACTATTAGCGCAATAAGTTACATGATTAGCGCAATGCTATTGAGTGGGCTTGCTGTGTGATGTTTGCAGGTGTCATTTCTCTTGCCCGATATAAAACAAACAGTACAAGGGTTTCAGCGTTCCTTTAAAAAAAGAGTAGCAAAATGCTACTCCTTCCAATGTGATGACCTTGCAGAGATTCAAACCTGGAACCTTCCCGATTGTACCGGGATTGCTCTATTCCAGTCCGGGGGACGTGAGCTACGGCCAATAAAAAAGCCTCACATTGCTGTGAAGCTTTGTAATGAATTGCTTTTTTTGTGCACCTGACATTAACGCCTGCTTATCACCCCACTTCCGCTTTTAGAGGCGTTTATCATCTTTGCATCGCCGGTATAACTTACATTGGCCGAGCCGCGTACAACAGCATCTACTTTTTCGTTTGCATTTATATCGGCATGGCCTGAGCCCGATACATGCACTGCAGAATTTAGCGTAAAAAGTTCACGTGCAGAAAAATAACCCGACCCCGATATCCTAACCGTTGAATTTTCTGCCTTACCAGACAATTTTATATGGCTGCTGCCTGATATGCGGCCCTTAAGTGTTTTTACAACTATCGCTCCATCTATTTGCCCGGAACCGCGCACCATTAATTTAAAATCGTTTGCCGCAATACTGTTGCTAAAAAATATATGTCCTGAACCGGACACACTAACCTTGTTCAATAATTTGGCTGTAACATAAATGGTAATCCTTTTGTGGGTATGCCACCAGCTTTTATCACTATACCAGCTTTTTGGGCCGGCCGACCAGTTATCATGTTTGTTATGAATGTTTAGCACGCTGCCGTTTACTTCTGTTACCATGCGGTTGAGAATTTCCGCCGGGGCATCCAGTTTTAATGATTCTGAAGTACCCTGGGTAATATATACATCAAAGGGCCCCTGTATCCTGATACTGCTAAAGCCGGATACCGGCCGTTCGGTCATTACAGAAGTGTTATCATTTATAGCCTGTTGAGGTTGCGTAAAAGCACACATGCTGATTGCAAAAAATATTGCAGTTAATAAAAATTTGATTGATGATGTCATAATGTGGTTGGTTTCGTTCATTATACGCGCCACGAAATAAATAGTTACAATTGCAATAAAAGAAATTTTCGTTTTGTAAATGCTCTATTCCCGTCTCACTGAAGTAAGCCGGGTGGGCAACTGAGCTACGGTCAATAAAAAAGCCCCACACGTATGCGAAGCTTTTTTGGTGGTGACCTCGTCAACCCGCCTCAAGCGGGAAAACCTGAAAGCTTCCCGATTGTATCGGGATTGCTCTATTCCCGTCTAACTAGTGTTAGCCGGGCAGGTGTGAGCTACGAACCCATTAAAAAAGCCTCACATTGCTGTGAAGCTTTTTGGTGGTGACCTCGTCAGGATTCAAACCTGAAACCTTCCCGATTGTATCGGGATTGCTCTATTTAATTGAGCTACGAACCCATTAAAAAAGCCTCACATTGCTGTGAAGCTTTTTGGTGGTGACCTCGTCAGGATTCAAACCTGAAACCTTCTGATCCGTAGTCAGATGCTCTATTCAATTGAGCTACGAAGCCATGCGATTGCAGATTGTAGATTTCGCCTCCCTAAAATCGGGCTGCAAATATAGCACAAAATTTTACCCAAAGCAACCGGCACACAAAAAAAACCTCTCCGTTTTACGGGAAAGGCCCTTGTTTTTTAATATCCCTGCCTTTAAAGGCACGTGGGGATGGGGTGGGAAATACTATCCCAAATATGCTTTAAGTGCGTTGCTATAACGTGCTTTTTGCAGGCGCTTAATTGCCCTTTCTTTTATCTGGCGAATGCGCTCCTTGGTAAGGTCGTACTTCTGCCCTATTTGTTCAATAGTAACACCGTTCTCTCCATCCAAACCAAAGTAAGCGTTTACAATCTCTGCTTCACGCGGGCTTAATGACTTTAATACCCTGCGTATTTCTTCCCTTAAAGAATCCTTCATTACATCATCGTCGGTATCATCGCTGCCTTCCAAAAGGTCGCCCATCGCTACATCTTCTGCTTCGTGCACAGGTGCATCCAGTGATGTGTGGCGGGTGTTGCTCTGGAAAATGTTGTTGATCTCGGTTTCGCTCATTTCCAAAATGTCGGCTAATTCTTCAGTACTTGGCTCTCTTTCATGTTCCTGTTCAAAAGCCATGTAAGCCTTGTTAGCTTTGTTGTAGGTGCCAATTTTGTTTTGAGGCAGGCGAACTAATCTGCCCTGCTCTGCCAACGCCTGTAAAATGGACTGGCGAATCCACCATACCGCGTAAGAAATAAATTTAAACCCTTTTGTTTCATCAAAGCGTTGTGCCGCCTTTATCAGGCCGAGATTTCCCTCGTTGATGAGATCGCTAAGTGAAAGGCCCTGGTGCTGGTACTGCTTAGCTACAGATACCACAAAACGTAAGTTGGCCTGCACCAATTTGTCTAACGCTCTTTGATCGCCCATTTTGATCCGCTGTGCCAGTGTGGTTTCCTCTTCGGGTGTGATCATCGGAATCTTGGAGATTTCCTGGAGATACTTTTCTACTGCCTGCGAATCACGGTTGGTGATCTGTGTAGCGATTTTGAGTTGCCTCATATTTGTATTACTGATTTATCTACTTAATATATACGTATTTAAGACGAATAATGTTCAGGGTATGCTGCCTACATTTAGTTAAAAATACCGTGAAATGGAAATTAGCCTGCAAAATTAACACATATTGGGCGATTATAACACTTTTTGTGGAAAAAAGGGTATTTTTTGAGGAGAATTTAAAAATATTGTTTAAGGTTTAAGGGGAATTTAGTGTGTGGGACACGAATTTTGGGTAACACGAATTGGGGCGAATTATACGAATTACACGAATTAAAATAAGCATCCAATCTACCTGCTTAACAAGCAACTTTCCCCCGCCGTCCGTACAGTTTTACGCCAATGAAAACGTTTTTGTACGGATATTACTTTACTTAAGCCAGCCGCCATAGCCCGGCCCTTTATATAAATCCGTAGGCAGAGCCATACTGATAGCAGCTACCTTTTTTGTTTATTTACACCCTACAGCGAGCTGGGACATTGCTACACAAAACATCACCCAACAAATAACCACAGCCCGAGCTATACACGCAGCCCAGGATTGGGCTTCGTTATGACGGGACATTGCTGCACAAAACATTACCAACAGATAAAAAAGGTTTTTCTTACTATAGAAGCGCCATTTTTTTGGTTGCCACTTTTTGCCCATCAACTATCAGTGTATAAAAATAATTGCCGCTGGAAAGTTCACCGCTATATATAGTTGTTTGCCCCGCGCCCCTGCCGCTTAATGAATACTGTTTTAATACCTGCCCTGTTATACCTGTTACCATCAATACCGCGTTTCTGGCAGAAGACGGTATGTAGTACCGTATAAGGGTATTGCTGTTAAACGGGTTGGGTGCATTCTGTTCAAGGCGCGGCGCATCGCCGTTATTAAATATAGTATTTTGCTGAATGTTATTATTTGCAGCTGCGGATGCATTAAAGCAGCATGCTTCCTGTGCGGATCTTAAATCGCTTAGCTGCTGCAGTATGTTGCTTATTTGGGCTTGCATTGTATTGTTTTGCGACTTTAAAATGTTAACCTCGTCAACTAATGTATGGTTGGCGGTTTTAAGTGCATTATTATCGCTATTAAGCGTGTCAACTTTAGTATTTAATACTGCATTGTTACTTTTAAGTGTGTCGCTGGTATTGCTCAACTCCTGTACTGCTTTTACCAGCGGCACAACAAAATCGCTGTAGCTTAATCCATAAGCGTCCTTATCATTTTGTGGTGTATGTATCCCGCTAAAATCGTAATTCAATTTTTTAGCAGCAGTTTCTACTTCCTGTGCTACAAAGCCGGTATATATTATCTTTTCTTTTGCGGTTATGGCCGCCTCGTCCATCTTCTGTTGTTGTGCTATTTGTGCGTTGTCAACAACAGCTTTCCCTTTCACTGCGGTGCCGGCGTTTTGCCTTGCCTGTGTTACGCCAATATGGTCATTTAACCCGTGTATGTCATAATTGTAAGTAACCGGGCGTAGTTGTTTAATAAATGCAAGCCCCGGCACATTGGTTTGTATGTTCTTTTTAAAGCGGCCATCGGAGTAAATGGTATAGCTGCTTGCTGCCATTACTGACGTAACAGCGGCATTGCCCAGCATTACCTGGTTAGATGCCGTAATTATAGCGTAATTACCTATCGCTGTTGAATTAGAATAGCCATCTGCGTTTACATCAGCGCCTATACCCAATGCGGAAAGATGACTGCCGCTTAGATTATTTTGAAGGGCATCTTCACCAATAGCAGTATTACCGATTCCGGTTCGGTTATTCCACAGGCATTGGAGGCCAACAGCCGTGTTACCGCCACCCATAGAGTTAGAGACAAGGGCATTGACGCCGATTGCTGTATTGTAAGAACCTGTTGTGTCGTAGGTTAGTGCATCTACACCGATTGCGGTGTTCCAATTCCCTGTTGTATTTGAATAGAGTGCATTGAAACCAAGAGCTGAATTATAGTAACCAATTGTATTGGAATACAGCGTTTTACTGCCTATAGCAGTATTTGCATAAAATTGGCTGGATGCCTGGTTAAACAAAGCAGAGTCGCCGATGGCAACCATGTTGGTGCCGGCGGTATTCCAATACAGTGCATGTGTGCCGATGGCAACATTGCTGTAGCCACTGTTGTTTTTGGCAGCAGCCTGGTAACCGATGGCGCTATTATCGTTCCCACTGTTGTTAAAGGTAAGTGCATATGTGCCCAGGGCCAGGTTATTACCGCCTGTGGCGTTTGAATACAATGACTGGAAGCCTACGGCCACATTGCTGCTGCCGCTTGTGTTTGAATACAGGGTTTTGCTGCCTATGGCAGTATTTGAATATCCCGCAGTTGTTGTATGGAACATTGCGGAGTCGCCTACTGCCACCTGGTTACCGCCTGCTGTATTATTAAATAAAGCTTGTATGCCAATTGCGACATTGCTATTGCCATTGTTATTATTAAGGGCTGCTTCAAAACCCAAGGCCACGTTATTGTTGCCGGTGTTGTTAGCGTTAAGTGCAAATGCCCCAAGGCCCAGGTTGTTGTTGCCTGCCGAGTTTAGCGCCAGGGCCACGTCGCCCATTGCGGTATTGTACGATCCGCTGGTGTTTCCCTGCAGGGCCACATAGCCGTTGGCAGTGTTGCCGGATGCGGCGCCTGTGTTTGCATTAAGCGCATAATACCCGGTCGCCGTGTTTTGGGCACCCGTTGTGTTTGCGTAAAGCGCCTGTGTACCCACCGCCACGTTAAAGGACCCGTTTGTATTTGCATAGAGAGCTTTGCTGCCTAAGGCCGTATTGCCATAATTGCCGCCTGTTGTTTGGTTATACAACGCAGAATCGCCAATGGCAACCAGGTTGCTGCCTGTGGTATTGCTATACAACGCATGGGTGCCTATGGCTATATTGCTGTTGCCATTGTTATTGTAACCGGCATAATAACCCTGTGCCACATTATCGTTCCCGGTTTTGCCTGCCTCAAGCGAATACATGCCATTGGCCGTATTATTTGCACCTGCTGTGTTGCTGCGCATGGCCCAGGCGCCAGTAGCGGCGTTATTGCTGCCGGTGTTGTATTGCAGGGCATAAACGCCATTTGCGGTATTATTGTGCCCGCTGGTATTACTATACATGGCCTGGTAACCGGTTGCCGTATTAGAAGCGCCCGTTGTGTTTGCATGCAGCGCCTGGTAACCCAATGCTGCATTGTATGCGCCCGTAGTATTTGAATAAAGCGCCCTGCTGCCTGCAGCAACATTAAAGCTGCCCGTATTGTTATACAGGGCGGAATCGCCTATGGCCACCAGGCCGCTGCCTGACACATTCTTGTACAAGGCATAGGCGCCCGCGGCTGTATTGGAATAGCCCGTAGTATTGTAACGCAGCGCCCTGTAGCCAAAACTGCTGTTGAAGGTGCCCGTATTTACCAGTTGGCCCTGGTACCCGAAGCTGGTATTTACCTTAGTGCTGTCAAAATCAATATAGCCTGCTTTTTGGCCGTTAACTTCAAACATTAATGCCCTGGCATCCGTGGTGCCTAAAAAATTAGTGCCCGGCACTGTGCCGCTGTTGCCGGCAAGCAACCAGTTTTGTGCAAAAGATGCATTTGCCGCCAAAAAAGAGGCTATTACAATAGTAAATATCTTTTTCATTTATAATTTGTTTATTACCGTGTAAGATGGAATAAGTGTTTCCGCGTGTAAGATGATATAAGTATTCTGTTATAAATAATGCTGATAGATGAACAGTCAACCTAATAGATGAACGAATACCTGTTTGAGTTTTGTTCTTAATTTTAATGACTATCCGCAATTTGGTTTTATTGAAATTAAGTTGCTTTTTGACCCCGATTTGGGATCATATGTTTATAGCAACAAAATTGAAATACCCGGGTACGACCCCTTAAGGGGTCGAATTGAGAAAAATATGCGGTGTTACTATAAACATTTGACCCCTAGTGGGTCACAAATTGCAGCATCAGTCTGTTAGCAAACCAAATAACGGATAGCCATTTTAATTTTATAAGCCTTCATTCTAACCTGAGATTGTTATTTTGCCTTCTCTCCAGATCCTGTTAATTAGCAGGCCGCTGTGTGAAGAAAGGCCCGCCCGGATGAACCCCGTCCGAACGGAACGGGCGGGCGCTCTGTGGCGAAAAAAAACCGCCCTCCGGAAGGAGAACGGTTTTTTACTACGCAAAATGAAAAAAAGTTTTTCTTATTATAGAAGCGCCATTTTTTTGGTTGCCACTTTTTGCCCATCAACTATCAGCGTATAAAAATAATTGCCGCTGGAAAGTTCACCGCTATATATAGTTGTTTGCCCCGCACCCCTGCCGCTTAATGAATACTGTTTTAATACCTGCCCTGTTATGCCTGTTACCATCAATACCGCGCTTCTAGCAGAAGACGGTATGTAATACCGTATAAGGGTATTGCTGTTAAACGGGTTGGGTGCATTCTGCTCAAGGCGCGGTGCATCGCCGTTGCTGAAGACAGACTGCTGCGGGCTGTTTTCATTTGCCGCCGCAGATGCATTAAAGCAGCATGCTTCCTGTGCGGATTTTAAATCGCTTAGCTGCTGCAGTATGTTGCTTAACTGTGCCTGTATAGTATTGTTTTGAGCCTGCAGCATGTTAACTTTATTGCTTAATGTTTGGTTGACTGTTGTAAGCGTATCAACTTTATTATTTAGTTCTGTATTGTTACTTTTAAGGGTATCACTGGTACTGCTCAACTCCTGCACTGCCTTTACCAGCGGCACAACAAAATCGCTGTAGCTTAACCCATAAGCGTCCTTATCATTTTGGGGTGTATGTATCCCGCTAAAATCGTAATTCAATTTTTTAGCAGCAGTTTCTACTTCCTGTGCTACAAAACCGGTATATATTATTTTTTCTTTCGCGGTTATGGCGGCTTCATCCAATTGCTGTTG
Organism: Bacteroidota bacterium; assembly: GCA_013286305.1. Classification (GTDB taxonomy): domain Bacteria; phylum Bacteroidota; class Bacteroidia; order Chitinophagales; family Chitinophagaceae; genus JABDFW01. Next base: position 5,044 of record JABDFW010000019.1, on the reverse strand, counting down.
TTTGGCAATCTGTGCATCGCTGCCAGGTGCTTTGCCTTTCGTAGCAGCGGTTGCGTTTTGCCTTGCCTGCGTTACGCCGATATAGTCGTTCAGCCCATGTATGTCATAATTATAAGTAACAGGGCGTAGCTGTTTAATAAATGCAAGCCCCGGTACGTTTGTTTGTATGTTCTTTTTAAAACGGCCATCGGAGTATATTACATAACTACCTGCCGCTTTTACCGAAGTAACAGAAGTATTACCCAGCATTACCTGGTTAGAACCAGTGATAAAAGCATTGTAGCCAACCGCTGTTGAATTTGTATAGCCATCTGCATTTACATCGGCATTCATGCCCAAAGCAGTAAGCTGAGAGCCGGTATTATTGTATTGAAGGGAAAATTGGCCGATGGCGCTATTGTTGCTTCCGCTACTATTGCTATTCATGCTTTGATAGCCAACAGCGGTGTTACTGTTGCCTATGGTGTTGGCGCCAAGGGCCGAAGTGCCCGTTGCGGTGTTGCCGGCCCCTGTTGTGTTAGCCATAAGGGTTTGCCAGCCCGTGGCGGCATTGCCCCAACCTGTTGTATTTGCATACAGCGCTTTGCTGCCCACCGCGGTGTTGTAGTACAGGCCGCCACTATTAACCCCCTGGTTGTACAGCGCGGAGTCGCCAATGGCAACCATGTTGCTGCCCTGGGTATTGCTATACAGCGCATTGGTGCCAACGGCTACATTGCTGTAGCCATTGGTGTTATAAGCAGCAGCAAAACCAAGGGCAGTGTTATCGTTTCCGCTGCCATTGAGATATAGGCTTGTAGCTCCCAAAGCGGTGTTATTGTTACCCAGGGTGTTGAAGCCAAGGGCCGACCATCCGCTTGCTGTGTTGAGGTACCCCACTGAGGTACCATACAAGGCGTTAAAACCTGTAGCCGTATTGCCATAACCTGTTGTATTTGTATATAGTGCCTTGCTGCCCAACGCGGTGTTCCAATAATACCCATTATTAGCCTGCTGGTTATACAGCGCAGAGTCGCCTATGGCAACCATGTTGCTACCGGCTGTATTGCTAAACAGCGCATTGGTGCCAACGGCCACGTTACTGTAGCCATTGGTATTATAAGCAGCAGCATTAAAACCAAGGACAACATTGTCATTTCCACTGGTATTTGCTCCAAGTGCGAAAGCCCCGTCAACCACGTTATTATTCCCTATCGTGTTGTAATACATCGCGGAAACGCCTGTTACCGAGTTATTGATGCCTGTTGTGTTTTTTAGCAGCGCCTGGGCGCCTATTGCAGTATTCTGGTAACCATTAGTGTTTGCTTTAAGCGCCCAGTAGCCATTGGCGGTGTTGCCAACCCCAAGGCCGCTATTCCCTATACCGCTGTTTGCGTACAATGCCTGGTAGCCGGTTGCAGTATTATAATTACCGCTTATATTTGAATACATGGCCTGGTAGCCTAACGCCACATTGTAAAAGCCGGTTGTGTTGGCATACAACGTTTTACTGCCTATGGCCGTATTGCCATAATTGCCGCCAGTTGTTTGGTTAAACAACGCAGAGTCGCCAATGGCAACCAGGTTGCTGCCCGTGGTATTGCTATACAACGCATGGGTGCCTATGGCTATATTGCTGTTGCCATTGATATTTTTGTCAGCAGTTTGATAACCAATGGCGATATTATTGCGTCCGCTGGTATTATGATACATGGCCTGGTAACCGGTTGCTGTGTTATAAACGCCGATTGTATTGGAATAAAGCGCCTGGTAACCCAATGCTGCATTGTATGCGCCGGTAGTATTTGAATAAAGCGCCCTGCTGCCTGCGGCAACGTTAAAGCTGCCCGTATTGTTATACAGGGCGGAATCGCCGATGGCCACCAGGCCGCTGCCTGACACATTCTTGTACAAGGCATAGGCGCCCGCGGCTGTGTTGGAATAGCCGGTGGTATTGTAACGCAGCGCCCTGTAGCCAAAACTGCTGTTAAAGGTGCCCGTATTTACCAGTTGGCCCTGGTACCCGAAGCTGGTATTTACCTTAGTGCTGTCAAAATCAATATAGCCTGCTTTCTGGCCGTTAACTTCAAACATTAATGCCCTGGCATCCGTGGTGCCTAAAAAATTAGTGCCCGTCACTGTGCCGCTGTTGCCGGCAAGCAACCAGTTTTGTGCAAAAGAGGCATTTGCCGCCAAAAAAAAGCCAATTACAATAGTAAATATCTTTTTCATTTATAATTTGTTTTATTACCGTGTAAGGTGGAATAAGTGTTTCTGCGTGTAAGATGATATAAGTATTCTGTTATAAACAGCGCTGATAGATGAACAATCAATCTAATAGATGAACGAATACCTGTTTGAGTTTTGGTTTTAATTTTGTAAGACTTCATTATAACCTGAAATTGTTATTTTCCCTTCTCTCCAGATCTTGTTAATTAAACGGACGGGCACTCTGCGGTATGATTAGCACTAAGGCCCAATAGAGCACAACACACGGATATTTTGCGCAGGCTGTCTTGTAATCAATGTGCGCGAAAATACCAACATCGCACCCATAATAAACTGTGGTGCAAAACATGCCGCAGAGTTCTCCAGCAACGCTGCAGAGCCAGTGGAGAAACTATGCGGAAAAGTTTTAACGTATCTTCATGCTCACTAGTACCACAGCTGTACAAGGGTGTGACACAAGTAAAGCTGGTTGCAGTTCTACAGTTTGATACAAAAACATTACCCCACAGATAACCACAACCCGGGCTGCACACATTGCCGGGGTTGGGCTTCGTTATGATGCTCTTAGGCCGGCTGTTCATTTGCGGCAGATTAATTTAATAGAGTGTTACTACATTGTTGGTATAAACAATAACTTTATGTTTTACCACCCTACCTAACGTATATACAGTGCCCATGAGAAATATAATAAGCATATTGTTTTTGCTGCAACTTGCCGTTACGTCAAACGCACAGGAGTGTTTTACCCAAACGCCTGCGCAAACGGCAGTTATACATAAAGCGGTAACTGCACTTAAGCAACAGTTTGCAAAACTGCAAAGCCTGGGCTGGATAGTTACCAATGAAAAAACAGGCGAAAACTCGCCCATTGCAAAATCCCCCGCACCATTCAGGCCGATGATGCTGTGCGACCGGTTATATAAGCTGGCCTTACACCTTGACCCTGCATCGGCAAGGGCTAAAATGCTGCAGGATTCAATTAATTATTATACTGCGCAATCGCAAAAGGGCGCTATTGGTGATAAAGCATGGATAAACGCCACTAAAAATATGGCGCGTTTAATGGAGATGCAGCAAATACAAATAATGGTAACTGAAAACACACCCTACCTTGTTTACGGCGAACCCAAAGGGCCTGCTGATAAAAACATAGTGCTGCATGTAAACGGCGCGTCGTTTGCCTACCTGCAATATGTAGCGCCTGCCGATGATAACAGTATGGCTGAAGAAACCACCTGGCTTTATATAGGCAACTGGACGGGTATAAAAGAATTGAAAAATAATTATGGCTATGTGGCTTACCCCTTTATACACAAACAACTTTCGCCGTTTATTGAAACGCTGGAGTTATCAATAAAAGCGCCGGCACAGGTGGCAAATACTGTAATTAATAAAATAGACTGGGCTGCGTTGAATGATGCGTTGACAAAATAACGCGGGTTAGGGATAAGAAATGCCGCAACCAATCCTAAAGGGATTGAATGTTTATAGCTTTTGTATAACGGCACGTTCGACCCCGATGGGGCCGTACAGATCGAGCCGCTTTTCTTTCTATAAACATTTGAACCCTTTGGGTTCAAAGAAATTATCTAACCTCTTGTTGTTCCTGATGTTCGGTTGCAATACCTGGTGCCAATGATAAAACTTCTTTTATAAAGAGTATGTAAAGTTCTGCCGTTGAGTCTCTCGTTATGACGGGACCTTGCCGGATAAAATAGTACCCTGCAGATAACCACAGCCCAATGGCCACACACATAGCCGGGGATTGGGCTTCGTTATGACGCTCTTTGTTCGGTTGTTCGCTTGCAGTATTTTTTGCGAATGATAAGCCCCCCTGACATTTGACGTTTTACATTTCACGATGCATGTTAAACCCCGAGGGTCTTGAAGACCCTCGGGGTTTTAATTGGCTTCGTTATGACGCGTCATTGTTCGGTTGTTCGCTTGCAATATCTTTTGCGGATGGTAAGCCCCCTGACATTTGACGTTTCACATTTCATGATTTTTTTTGACTACCTCCCTCTGCCCAACCACAGCAGGCTGTTAATGATGAGCTTGTCCTGCCATTTATTGCCGAATGTTTGCGATAGCTCTTTGTTGGTTTTATGCTCGTAGTCAATATCGTTGTGGCCAAAATTAAAATAGATCATTTTGTAGTTCTTATTCGTCCATACGATGGGGTAATAACCGCTATGCCATATTTCGTATAGCTTAGGCCCTGTGCCCAGCGGGAAGCTGGTTGAATCAATTGACAATAATATTTTGATATTGGGGTTTGTGCGCAAATCATTCGACCACCGGTACCATTCGCTGGCTGAAGTCCGGAAGGTATCGGGTAGCCCTTTAACGGCAGGGTGTGTTTTATCTTCCACGCGCAAAACAGCCGGTACGGGCCTCCATGTGTTGCTTACATAAGAACCTGCACCTAAAAATTCGTTGTGGTACCAATCCCAGTTCTGCGGAAATTCAGAAGGGGTAAGCGCGAAGCCTGCAAAGTGAAACCCCATCCACGAGCCGCCGTTATCCATGTATTTTTTAAATGCTTCTCTCTGGGCGGGATCATCCGGGCGGGTGTCTAAAAAAATTACCACCTGGTATTGTGAAAGAAATTGGGCATTAAGGTTACTCCAGTTATTTGTAGAGTCGTAGGTGAAATTATATTTCTTACCCATTTTAGGAAACCATTTATTGGCCTCGTGCATAAAACTAATATGCGCCTGGTCGTGCCGGCCGGTATAAAACGCTATCACTTTAAATTTAGGAGGCCGGGCTTGTGACTGCATACCGCAAAAACAAAAAAGCAATAAACAAAATGCGAAAAGCCTGATATGGGTTT
>JABDFW010000018.1 GCA_013286305.1 Bacteroidota bacterium | reverse complement strand
ATACTTTAGTTTCCACAATACAGCAGCTTCCTTTGTTCGCTCTGATTCTAAATCCCCTTTGCGCAACTGAAAAAGTATCTAAAAACCCCAAAGTAAGATTTGCATGTAACCCAAGTTCTTTATTAAAATGGTAGAAATATGTTTTGGGGTTATATTTATAATCCCCCGTCATTAAAATCGTATCGGTAATTTTGCTGCGTTGTGCAAAAATAGTGTCATGGCTAGTTTTAACAATTACCTTTTGTAGGATTATTTTGCTTTGGCCAAAAGTGTTTAAGCAAACGAAAAGTATTATCGGTAATAAAAAGACCAACGTTCGATTTGCTCCAAGAAATATATATCTAATAAAATACACTATAATTTCAATTTGTTCATTCGGTAAAAGACCGTTTCTTCTTCCTCCCTTTAGGGCCGGGGCTTAATCTCCCCTCAATTCTTCGTCACTACCTCATCCAAATTCAGTATGGCATTTGCAACAATGGCTAATGCCGCGGTTTGCGCATTGGTGTGTATTCCCATCCCGCCGATCATTTCGCAGGTTTTGTCGGCATCGTTTTTAAATTGGCTATATGCGGTGTTATATAAATTGGTTAACGCTGCCAGGCTTTTATCATCAATATCATGATAGGTTGCGAGTTTAAAACCTGTTTTTATTTGCTGCGTTACGTCGTTGCCTGCTTTTTGCTGTAACAGGTAAGCAAAGTTCCTGGCAATGTCTATATAGGTGCTGTCATTTAAGGTAGTAAGTGCTTGCAAAGGTGTATTGGTCCTTATACGCCGCGCAGTGCAAACCTCTCTTGAAACACCATCAAACTGCAGCATGGAAGGATAGGCCGCCGAACGTTTCCAATAGGTGTAAAGCGCCCTGCGGTATTGGTCTTCCCCTTTGCTTTGCACCCAATTTTGGCCATTCCATGGCGAAAGCCATATACCATTTGGCTGGTAGGGCATTACGCCGGGGCCATACATTTTTTCGCTTATTAAACCCGAAATGCATAATGCCTGGTCTCTTATTTCTTCCGCGGTCAATCGCACCCTTGCTCCACGTGAATAGTATTTATTATAAGGATCTTTTTGTTCCGATTCAATTGTTGCTTTTGATGATTGCTGATAGGTGGCGCTCATCACAACAGTTTTAACCAATTGCTTTACACTCCATTTATCATCATTCATAAATTTCCAGCTAAGCCAGTTGAGCAGTCCAAGATGGGTGGGCGGAATACCCTGTGTTCCCAAATCTTCAAGCGTTTCTGCCAGGCCGGTACCAAAAAGTTGCTCCCAGACACGGTTAACCATGGTACGGGGTACGAGGGGGTTTTCTTTTGATGTTAACCACATGGCCAAACCCAAACGGTTGCGTGGCGCCTGTGAAGGGAAGGGGTTTAATGAATGCGGTACATCCGGCTCAACCTTATCGCCCTTTATCAGCCAGTTGCCGCGTTCAAATACATTAGATGTTCTGTGCATCCACGATGGGTTATCCATCATTACCGGCGTAGTGCCAACATCTGCGGTCAATAATTTCCAGAATCTTGTTTTTTCTTCTGCGTAACCTGTTTTATCCTTACCAGGAAATTGCTCTGTGAAATACAACCAGTCAAGTAAAACGCCAGTTTCTGTTGGTTTTTTTAACTTACTGTTGGTATAAGTAAAGTAAAGGTTGTGTATACCTGGTACAGGTTTAATATCTGTTTCGGTTATGTGCCAGCCATTTTTTGTAGCCGGCATTGGGATAGAAGCGATTATTTCGCCTGTGGGCTGGTCAATATGAATTTGCCATGTACCTCCTGCAGTGTAACCTTGGTAACTGAAAATGAGATGGTCCCTGTTGGTTAGCTCTACATTTTTTAACCTGCATAAAGCATTGTTGCGAAACGCGGCCCATTTAGTATCATTCAGTTCGCTGTTGGTAAAGCTGTCGCACGTTAAAGAATTATAAGATGGCTGCCATGTTCGTAAAAAAACTTTTGCCTCCTGCGCTCTTTGCGGCGATGCATTGTTCTTTAGCCAGTTTACCACTTCATTCATTTCATTTTGCATGCTGTCATTATAATGGCGCAGCAGGGGATAGTCCGCCTGGCTGTCCTCATCCCTTGTATCATTAAAAAATGCCATGAACTTATAATAATCCTCATGCCTAAAGGGGTCGTAGGGATGGCTGTGGCATTGCACGCAGCCAAAGGTGGTGCCCATCACTGCGTTCCAGGTAGTGTTTACCCTGTCGAGCACTGCTGCCGTTCTAAATTCTTCATTATCCGTTCCGCCTTCGTCGTTTGTCATGGTGTTACGGTGAAAAGCAGTCGCAATAAACTGGTCGTCTGTTGGGTCGGGTAACAGGTCGCCCGCAATTTGCTCCTTAATAAATTCATCATAAGGCATGTTATTATTAAAGGCACGTATCAGCCAGTCGCGGTAACGCCAAATACTGCGGCTGTCATCACGTTCATAGCCTTTTGTATCTGCATAACGTGCAAGGTCAAGCCACATTGCCGTCCACTTTTCGCCATAATGCGGCGATGCGAGTAAACTGTCCACTAATTCTTCATACGCATGCACACTATTATTGTTCAAATATTTTTGGGCGATGTTTGTGGGTGCCGGCATGCCGGTAATATCAAGGCTTACCCTGCGTAAAAGTGTTTCCTTATCCGCTTCAGGTGATGGCTGTAGTTTTGGCTCTTTTAGTTTGTCGAGAATAAAATAATCCACTTCATTTTTTGCCCAATCGCTTGTTGTATTCATCAATCCAAAAAACTTCTTTGGCATGGGTACTTCAACGGGCGTAACCGGCACATAGCTCCAGTTCTCTCCCCATGGCGCCCCTTCTTTTATCCATTTGCGCAAAATATCAATTTCATCTTTGCTTAGTGGCTCGTGATGATATGGCATGCGTTCATCAGGATCGGATAAAGTAAGGCGGCGGATCATTTCACTATGATCGGGATCTCCCGGAATGATGGCTCGTTTGCCCGACTTTGCTTTAGCCATGGCCAGGTCGCGAAACAGCAGGCTGAAATTCGCTTTTGCCCTTACCCCGCCATGGCAGGTGATACAATGCTGGTTGATGATGGGTTTTACCTGCGTACTGTAATCAACTTCAGTATTATTGGCGCTAATAAGCCATGCGCTTGCTATTACTGCAACCGCAATGAATATTGCAAAAATGAATATCTTTTTTGAACGCGGAGAAAGCATTGCAATCATAAAAAATAAATGTACGAAATACACTTGAAATCCAATGCAACCGTTTACCGCCTTTGTGTTAACAGATCACAAAAATATATTTTTAAAATAGATTGCCGGACCGGAAGGTTACATAAAGAAGTAACTTATAGGAATGAAAAACAGAATGTTATGACAAAACAAGACGCCCTTCATCCTTTAACCATACTATTAGGCTAACTTGCGGAATAAATAACAGATTGTGGACATTGAACAGCTTTATACTATTTTTTTGCAGCATCCTTCTATACAAACAGATACTCGAAAATTACAACAGGGGGATATTTTCTTTGCATTAAAAGGCCCCAACTTTAACGGTAACTCGTTTGCATTGAAGGCGCTGGAAGCGGGCGCCGCCTATGCCGTTATAGACGAAGATATTGACAGCAGCGATAGCCGCCTTATAAAAACCGGCGATGTGTTAACCACTTTGCAGCAACTGGCAAAACATCATCGGGAACAGTTTTCTATACCATTCATAGCTATTACGGGCAGCAATGGTAAAACAACTACAAAAGAACTGGTACACGCTGTACTTTCCTCACATTATACCACTTATACCACCCAGGGTAATTTGAATAACCATATCGGGATACCCATAACGCTATTGCGGGTAAGGCGCGATGCCCAAATGGCAGTGATTGAAATGGGGGCGAACCATCAAAAAGAAATTGAGGGCTATTGCGTATATGCGCAGCCAACGCATGGCATTATAACTAATTGCGGCAAGGCACATCTTGAAGGCTTTGGTGGTATTGAAGGCGTACGTAAAGCAAAAGGCGAGTTATATGATTACCTGCGGGCCCACGATGGTTTTGTTTTCGCATATACTGATTACGATTACCTGCACGAAATGGTAAAAGGTATTAAAGAAATTGAATGGTACGGTACAAACCGCGGAGCGGTTACAGGGTATGTTTTGGAAAGCGAGCCTTTTGTTGAAGTAATGGTAACAAGGGGTGTGTCATTCCACATACTAAAAACTCAAATGGTTGGCGACTATAACCTGCCTAATATTTTATGCGCCATTGCAGTTGCCAAACATTTTAACGTGCCCCACGAAAAAATAAAAACAGCTATAGAAAATTACTCCCCTTCAAACAGCCGTTCGCAACTGATAGAAAAAGATTCCAATAAAATTATACTCGATGCATACAATGCAAACCCAAGCAGTATGAAAGCAGCTATTGAGAATTTTGCAAAAATTGACGCAAAGAAAAAAGTACTATTACTGGGAGGAATGATGGAGCTGGGGGAAGAAAGCGTTAAGGAACATGAGAGTTTGGTGAAATTGATAGAGCAATATCCCTGGAGTGAAGTAGCACTTGTTGGCGGCGATTTTAAAAAAATAAAACAGTCGTTTCATTACTTTGACGATGCTGTTGCAGCAGGGCAATGGCTAAAGCAGCAGCAGTTTGAAAATGCCTACCTGTTGGTTAAAGGCAGCCGCAGTATGCAGATGGAAAAAGTTTTGGAATAATTCATTCTGCTTTCATTGGTAAGTATATAAATAACTTGTGTATATTTAGGAGCATTTGTTTCACCAGCAAAACAAGCTCCACATGAAAAGATCAGCTCTGCTCCCGGCAGTGTTCCTTACACTCATTTTTTTGGGTTGTTCCGGTGAAAAAACCAAGGTTATTACCTTTATCCCTTTAACCGAAAAAGACTTCAATTTTGCAGCGGATTCTTCTTACAGCATTCCAAAAGGAAAAAGATGGGATGAAAGAAGGAAATTACACGATAGCTGCATGGGCGCTGAATTTCCTGCAAATGCCATGTTCATCCGGACGAAAGACACCATTCGGTTAGGAACTATCGTTAACAGGAAAACGATGAAGGTGATAAAGAACCTGGATATACCTGATTTTGCATCGAACCAGTTTGCGCAATTGTTAAATATTGTAACAAAACCCTGTTATGAAAAGGGGCCGGCCCATATTTCAGTTGATGCATTTTTTAACAGGCGTCTTATTATAAAACTCCCTGGCGTTAACAAAAACATAAACAGCGAACTTAATAATATAATAGAACATTCAACGGATAACCAGGTTGAAACAGGCTCATGGCTTAATGCAGAGCTAACAGGTTACCTGGGTAAGATTTTAGATACTACGAAAAATGCGGGAAAAATGGAGTACAAGAAAGTTTTACTTGAGCCCGATAATATAATACTGATAAGAAGTTCGAGCATTACAGATATTAGCTTTTACATAAATAGCCAGGAGCCTTTGTCAAGCCAATTGCAAACCGTGTTAAAACAAAAACCCATAGCTGTTGTTGAAAATGCAAACTTTAGGGCGCATTTATTTTATATTGATGAGTACCGTTTTGAAGTTTCTTTCCAGGGGATTTTCCAGGTGATGGGGCAATTTATGCAATGTAAGCTTCAATAAAATGCAAATAAAGCCTTAAAATAAATAATTGTCACCTTTGCTTTATCCGGCACTAAATATGATGGAATATTTATAATAAAAAGCTTTTGTACATGCAAACGCAACAAAAAGAATCATTTAGTGAAATAATAAATGCTGATACGCCCGTGCTTGTTGATTTTACCGCCGTTTGGTGCGGCCCCTGCCAAATGATGAAGCCCATTTTGGAAGATTTACACAAAGCCCTGGGCGATGCCGTGCGAATTATAAAAATTGATATTGATAAAAGCCCAAAAACAGCCGAAGCATATAACATAAGCGGTGTACCCACACTTATATTATTCAGGCAGGGGCGCATTTTATGGAGGCAATCCGGTGTGGTACCTGCCAAACAATTAGAGCAGGCTATAAAGATGCACGCGGGCGTGTAACCAGACGGGGATGACATCTTTTCAAAAGATGTCATCCCCGTAATTATAAACATTCCCTCTTTCTCTTTCCAATCTCTTAACCCATTATCTCTTTCAAACTTTCTTCTGTTGCCTTAATAGTATGATCCAAATCTTCTTTTGATAAAGCATTATTTAAGAACCAGCTTTCAAACGCAGATGGCGGAAGATATACGCCGCGGTTAAGCATAGCATGAAAATATTTTTTAAACATTTCATTATTCGCCGAGGCAGCGTCGGCAAAATCAGTAACCGTGTGATCGCTGAAATGAATGCTCAGCATAGAGCCAAAATGATTAATAACATAAGGTGTACCCGATGCTGCCAAAACTTTATTGAGGCCATCCTTTAAATAAGCTGTTTTTTCATCCAGTTCTTTTAATAAACCAGGTTGCTCTTTTAAAATGCTTAACAATGTATAGCCGGCAATCATTGCTATAGGGTTGCCGCTTAATGTGCCTGCCTGGTAAACATTGCCTAACGGCGCTACCACCTGCATTATATGTTTCTTACCACCAAAAGCGCCAACAGGCAACCCGGCACCAATCACTTTGCCGTATGTGACAAGGTCGGCATCAATACCTAATTTTTCCTGCGCACCACCCAACGCCAGCCTAAACCCGTTCATCACTTCGTCAAAAATGAAAATAATTCCTTCTTCATCACAAATTTTTCTTATCCCTTCCAAAAAACCCGGTACTGGCAAAATGCAACCCATGTTGCCCGCAACAGGTTCTACAATAATGGCTGCTACCTCTCCCTTATTTTCGGAAACCAATTTTTTTACTGCATCAAGATCATTGTAAGCGCAGGTTAATGTGTCGTTTGTGGTACCCGCTGTTACACCCGGCACCGTTTGTATATTAAGCGTTGCTACACCACTGCCCGCTTTTACTAAAAAGCAATCTGCATGACCGTGATAGCATCCTTCAAATTTTATTATTTTATTTCTGCCGGTATATCCCCGCGCTACACGAACGGCGCTCATACAGGCTTCGGTACCGCTGCTAACCATACGGATGAGGTCAACATTGGGGACCATGCTTATAATAAGCTCAGCCATTTTTATTTCAAGCTCTGTTGGCGCGCCATATGATGTTGAATACACCGCCTGTTCCTGTATCGCTTTTACCACGGGTTCATAGGCATGGCCCAATATCATTGGCCCCCATGAGGCAATGTAGTCAATGTACTTATTGCCATCTGCATCAAACAGGTAAGCGCCTTTTGCTTTTGTAATAAATAAAGGAGTGCCGCCTACACTTTTAAATGCCCTTACGGGAGAATTTACACCACCAGGAATACTTTGCTGTGCACGCTCGAAAAGTTGCCGGCTTTTTACAATCGAATTCATTTAATTTTTTTAAACACCTCAAGTCGTTAGGTAGAAAATTATTTCAATTTCATTTGTGCGAAATATGGATGCTCGGGATTAACAATTAATTCGCGTTTGTACGGGTGTATCAATACGTCCATATCTTCAAGCGGTATGGCTCCTAATAAAAGCTCGTTATCTCCCGGAAGAACCATTGCATCAACCACGCATCTGCGGTTTTTAAATCGTACTTCTATTGGCCCCACAACATCATATTCTACTACGCTGCCGTTGGCAAGCTGGCCCTTTCTTTTCTCAACCACTGAAAGATCCAATTGCTCCTGTATAGTTTCATTAATGCACATGTAAATATTACCTGTATCAACCAACATGTTTACATGCATTCTTTTTACTTCTTCTTCACCTATTTTATAACGTTTTGCCAGCCCAAGGTCTATGGCATTTATTAACTCTACGTCTGCATATACTAATCCCATAATTTTTAGTTTACCATTAAATAATACACATTTTTCGAATAAAGATTAACGAATCATCCAAAATGAAAGGCTATATAAAACAACAATAGCAATTAGTATAAAAATAATCATTGCCAATAATAATGTTAGATAATTTCCAAACGTAAATTTCGAATCTGATATTTTATTGTCGCGATTATTTTTTGCTATTATAATTGGAGCTGGATTTATCGAATTAGAAATAGGTATCTTGGGTTTTACTGAAACAAAAGCAGGTGGTATTGAACTTGATATTTCATGTTTTTTATGTATTTCAAGATATTTTTTCATCTTTTTATCAACCTCCTGCTGAACAATTTTATCAGTATTAGCAAGATTGCGTGATAAATTAAAATTAAATTGCTGTAAAGGATTTTCGTCCGCCTTTTTATTATTTTCCATAAATTAAATTTATTATGATAGCGACAGTCTAAAATATTTCAGGCTCTAATTAGCTCTTTTATACGATAGCTTCTTCAATAGGATAAATTTTTGAAATAAACCACTACAGTGCAACATCTAAAAAAATATAACTCAGTACTTGCCATCTGTTACTTTGGTAAATTTAAAAAATATAACTTTATAAAAAAAATGCTATCTATAAATTTCATATCATTGCAATATTGGGTGAGATTAAGCCGTATGGGTAATTTAAAACAGGAAGAGAATCAATTAGTTCAGTCAAATATCGAATTTCTTACAAAAGAATTGACCTCCGAACTATCAACTCAAAATAAATCCAAACAAGAAGCTATTCAAATATTGAGTGAAGCAAGATTAGTTAATGGTTGGTAGTAAATAATCTTTCTATTTATTCTTAGCTAACAAAAATCAACCTTCAGCTATTAAAACAACACTCGTAATAAATATCATTAAGCGGCAATGGTAAACCAATTGTATGTATGTTAAGTATATATTTTAAAGCGGGTATTACCATGATCATTTATTATCAACACAAATTTAAACAAATTCCCATTCACAATTATATAATCAGTCCAACGTCTTTCTTTTATCGGGCGATAGTTTAATACAAAATAGTGTTCTTTTTAAACGCTTACCGCTACAATATTTTAAAAGTATCAAGCACCCCATCAATATAAGGCCGCATTTTCTCAAAATCATTCTGGAGGGAGGTAACGATAAAAGTATAAATATGCTGGTTTGTGAATAAAAAATAATATCGCTGCGTACAGGTTAACTCCGATGTTTTATATTTTACTTTTACCTCGCACCAGTAGCTTCTTACGCCGGTAATGCTCCTGTGGCCGCTTCCCGTTTCTTCAAAAATATTTGCATCTTCTTTTATATCCCGCAGGGTATTATGTATAAATTCACTTTCATTCACTCCCTTGCTAACTAAAAGAATAATATTTTCCCTGAATATATCATTTGCATTTTCGAGAGGGGATTTAAGCATTACTTCTGTATCGGCATAGTTTTCAAGCGAATCTGTTCTAGCCCAGCCGGGGGGCGTTGAAATATCAAATTTAACTTTATCAGAAGGCAGGTCGCATGCCATTACCATTAAAAGTATTGTAATGAGCACGCTATACTTTCTCATAGGTTGAAATTTTATGAAATCAGCTTTACTGCATCTTTGGCAAAATAGGTAGCTATCAAATCTGCGCCGGCCCTTTTTATTGCTGTAAGCGTTTCCAGGATGGCTTTATCTTCATTAAGCCAGCCCATTTTTGCTGCAGCTTTTACCATTGCATATTCCCCGCTAATATTGTATGCGCTTACCGGTACATCCACTGCATTCTTTACTTCCCTTATAATATCAAGATACGCCAATGCCGGTTTTACCATTACAATATCCGCCCCTTCTTCAATATCCATCAGGGTTTCTTTAATTGCTTCTATACGGTTGGCATAATCCATTTGATATGTTTTTTTATCGCCAAAACCGGGTGCGCTATCCAGCGCATCTCTAAAAGGCCCGTAAAAACACGAGGCATATTTAGCGCTGTAGGCCATAATACCTGTTTTAGTAAAACCATTCTTTTCCAACCCTTCGTGTATTGCACCAATGCGGCCATCCATCATATCGCTGGGGGCAACAATATCAGCACCCGCCTGTGCGTGGCTTATGCTCATTTTTACAAGCGCTTCAACAGTTTCATCGTTCACTATTTCGCCGTCTTTTACAATGCCATCGTGCCCGTAGGACGAATATGGGTCAAGCGCTACATCAGTCATTATCACCATGCCCGGGACTGCATTTTTAATTGCCTTGATGCTTCTTTGCATTAAACCATCAGGGTTCCATGCTTCTACACCAGTATTATCTTTTGTTTCGTCTTTTGCTTTAACAAATATCAGTATGCTTTTAATACCAATATCCCACAATTCTTCCACTTCCCGTATGGTAAGGTCTAATGAACGGCGGTAATAGCCGGGCATAGAAGGTATTTCAAAAGATATATTTTCGCCTTCGTCAATAAACAATGGCGCAATAAAATCGTTTGGCGTTAATACAGTTTCTGCAACAAGGCTTCTTATGGAGGCATTGTTCCTTAGTATTCTGTTTCTGCGTTGTAAATACATATTCTTATTGCAATTTTAAGATTCTTGCTTTTTATTGCTGATCTTGAGTTTTAAGGATATTCCAGCTGAATTAAATCCCAATATCTCAAAAATCAGCAATCACCTGCCCACTCCCGCGGCTTTAAACAAGCTTGCAGTAATTTATCTTCCTCACTCTCCGGCCGCGGTTGGTAGTTATATTCCCATCTTGCCCTCGGTGGTAAACTCATCAATATGCTTTCAGTGCGGCCATTGGTTTTTAAGCCAAATAAAGTGCCCCTGTCATGAATTAAATTAAACTCAACATACCTGCCCCTTCTTATTTCCTGCCACTCAATTTCTCTATCTCCGTAAGCTATGCTTTTTCTTTTATTTACAATAGGAATGTACGCGTAAATAAAAGCATCCCCATTTGCCTGCTGAAATTTTAATAACCTTTCGGCATCCTCTTCATCCGCCGGTTTAAGATGATCATAAAAAACGCCACCGATACCACGCATTTCATTGTTACGGTGGGTATTGGTAAAATATTCGTCGCACCATGCTTTATATTTAGGATACAACTCTGGCCCAAAAGAGTTCATAACATCTTTAAATGTTTTATGAAAATGTTTTGCATCTTCTTCAAATAAATAATAGGGTGTTAGATCACTGCCGCCACCAAACCACCGGTCTGTTGTGCTGCCTGTTTCATCATACAATTCAAAATAACGCCAGTTGGCATGAACCGTTGGTACATAAGGGTTAAGCGGATGGATCACTAATGACAGGCCGCAGGCGAACCATGTATGACCGTCCAATTTTAACTGCATGCGCATGGTATCTGTTACATCCCCAAATACGACCGATGTGTTAACCCCCCCCTTTTCAAACACATTGCCTTTTGCAATAACTTTTGTAAGGCCCCCGCCACCTTTACCACCAGGCTCTCTTTGCCACTCATCTTCTATAAAAAAAGCCTTGCCATCTATATCTTCCAGCGCTTTACAAATCCTTCCCTGCAATTCATAAATGTATTCTATCCAGCGTTCCCTGAATTCACGTGTTTCTGTTTTGTAAAGTGTTTTCTCCTCCATCAATTATGACTTTATAAATTCTCATTTTTTCACATTTGCCCTTTCACTCTTCACGAATATTCCTTCACTGTTTCTATAAATGCCCTGGCGTGATCAACCGGCACATTGGGCAAAATGCCATGGCCTAAATTGGCTATATGCCTGCCCTTGCCAAAAGCCTTTAGCATCGTTTTTACTTCAGCTTCGATAACCGGTATGGGGGACAAGAGTTTAGCGGGATCAAAATTGCCCTGCAGGGTAACTTTATCGCCCGCAAACCGTCTTGCGAGCTGCGGCGTTATGCACCAATCAATACCTAGACCATTGGCGCCTGTTGCTGCCATATTTTCTAATGAATGCCACGCGCCTTTCGCAAAAATGATGGTAAGAGTATCGTCTTTTAATGCCTGTACAATTTGTCTTATATATTTTAAAGAGATATTTTCAAAATCATCCGGACCGAGTAGCCCACCCCAACTGTCAAATATTTGTATCACATCCGCACCTGCTTTTACCTGGCCTTTCAGGTAAGCTATGGTGGTATCGGTTATCATTTGCAATAGCTTATGCGCTAATTCGGGTTGTGTGTAACAAAATATCTTTGCTTCATCAAAAGTTTTAGAGCCTTTGCCTTGTACCATATAACAAAGTATCGTCCAGGGTGCGCCGGCAAAGCCGATCAAAGGTACTCGGCCATTGAGTTCATTTTTTATTAGCTTAATGGCATCAAAAACATAACCCAACGTTTCTTCTACATCAGGTATGGAAATACGGTTAAGGTCGTTTACTGTTTTAATTGGATCGGGAAGGATAGGGCCCTTGCTTTCAATCAACTGCACTTCCAGCCCCATTGCCTGAGGCACCACCAAAATATCTGAAAATAAAATGGCTGCATCTACCCCCATGATATCTACAGGCTGTAATGTTATTTCGCACGCCAGTTCAGGAGTTTGGCAACGCTCAAAAAAGCTGTATTTTTCTCTTAATACCATGTATTGCGGTAAATAACGGCCTGCCTGCCGCATCATCCAAACGGGTGTGCGTTCAGTTTGTTCCCCGCGCAGTGCTTTAAGTATTAAATCATTTTTTATATTAATCATAAATTTTGTCGTGAAAAGTGGAATGTCAAATCTATACGTATGCGCCTGGTATATTTGTTTGTTGATTTTGTTAAATCATTCTATTATTTTTTGTCGTTTGTATTGCCATTTTCGTTTTCACGTTTGTTGTATCATGTTTCACACTTTTTATTTTTCACTTTCCTCCCATTTCAGGCAAAATATTCCAGCACTTTTTCCACAAGATTTTCCTGTCCCGGCCACTCGCTTGTAATAACCTTATTAGTGCAATATGTTTGAATGGTGGCAGTAGTTGTTTTACCAATAGAAAACATTATAACATCTGTACGCACCGTGTTCAATGAAAAAAAACTATGTACTGCCGTGGGGCTAAAAAATAATATACCATTATAATCTTCTGAAACATCGTGCGGAGTTTTTATAGTATGATAAGCAATTATTTGCTGCACACGTATATTATTGGCCCTTAATGTTTCAGGCAGATCGTCCAGGCGCTGGTCGCCGCAAAAGAAAAAAACTTCTTTAATGGCGCCCTGGTCAACGATCTTCCTTGCAAGCAGCGACGCATTTTTAGCAGTTACTTCAAGGCTGTCTTCTCCAAAATATTTGCTCACTGCTTCCTTGGTGGCGCCTCCTATGCAGGATATTTTCCAGGCAGGTTTTGTTGTTATATTTGATGCAACATTTTCTACAGCATATACGCTGGTGAATGCAACATTTATTTTTTGAAGGGCGAAATGATTTAATTGCTCTTTAAAAGCAGGGGTTTCCAGTTTTTTGATTTCGATGAAAGGCAGAACGGTTATCATAATCCCTTTGCCTGCCGCCTTTGTTATAAGCGATTGGTCTAACAAACGGGTGCATAGTATGCTTATATTATTTTGCGGCATCACGGATTTTTTGTGCAATATTAGCGCCTCCGTTCTGTAAAACGCTGTTAGCGCATTCAACCCCAAAATTTATTTTATCAAAATCGCTGTTTCCTTCATCGAGGATAATATTTTTCTCTATTGCTGCTTTCTCTTTTCCGTCAATGGAGAAAATGCTGCCCCTAAAACTTAATACATTATCTTTTATCTCAGCTAATGCACTCACCGGCGTTGAACATCCGCCAAGCAATGTTTTCAAAAAATCTCTTTCCAGTTTTGTGCATAAAGCAGTACCCTTATCATTCAGCACACTGCACATTTCTTTTGATTTGTCATCATCTTCCCTGCAAACAATCATAATTGCGCCTTGCGCGGGTGCAGGAAGCATCCAGTTCAATTCAATACTTTTTTCCGGGCGAAGATGAATACGTTCCAATCCTGCTGCGGCAAAAATAGCGCCATCCCAATTACTTTCTGCCACCTTTCTAAGCCGCGTATTTACATTACCCCTCAGGTTTTCTATGCTATGGTTTGGATACCGGTGCAGCCATTGTGCTTTTCTGCGGATGCTGCTGGTAGCAATGGTACCCGTACCCCTATCCCCTAAAGGGGGATTAAGAGAAGGTTCACTCAGCTTCCACCTTTCAACCACAGCGCTATCTTTAAAAACCAATATATCTTTATATGATGCTCTTTTTAATACTGCAGCCTGTACAATACCTACCGCAAGTTGTGTAGGCACATCCTTCATTGAATGTACTGCAATATCTATCCGTTTACTTAATAGTGCAGCATCCAGCGTTTTGGTAAAAACGCCCTGAACATTCATTGCGTAAATAGGGGTAATAAGGTCAATATCACCGTCACTTTTAATATATTCAAGCTCGCTGCTAATACCGTGTTTTGCAAGTTCGTCTTTTACCAGCGTTGCCTGCCACACAGCCAACTGGCTGTCGCGGGTGCCTATCTTTAAAACTTTGTCCATCAGGCAAAATTAATTAACATGGGCGGTAATAAAGTCATTGATAGCTTCAATATAATTACAGCCGGGCTGGTGCTGATGGCGCATTTTTACCGCCATATTATTGATGATCTTTTGAACGCTTTCCTCATGAACATACGAAAGCTGGGTTACTGATGGATATACAGACTGAAAGAAGGGGCATTTATGAATATTGTTCAGTTTTTCTTTTACTGCTTTTAATACAGGAACATTTTTACGCAAACGATGCCATGCTGTAAATTCCTGCATGTGCTCAGTTATTATTTCTTTTGCTTTTGGCACTTCGGCGAGGCGTTTTTGCAGCGTTTTATCATTGATTATTGAAAGGTCATCCACGTTCACAAGGGTAATATTAGTTAACTCCTTTGCAGACGGCTCTATATTATTGGGGATAGAAAGGTCAATGAGAATTTTTTTGCCGGCATTAAAAAGGCTTGCTTTTGTAATTACAGGTTCAGCAGCATTGGTTGCCACTATAATGATGTCTGCCTGTTTAACTTGCTCATCAAGATCTTCGTACGAGGCTGTGTTAAGTTGCAATTCGCTTGCAAGTTCTTGTGCTTTGTCATCGGTACGGTTAATAACGGTAACATTACGGGTTTCTAAATAATCAACCAGGTTTTTGCAGGTATTGCTTCCTATTTTGCCGGCACCAAGCAATAATATTTTTTTATT
Organism: Bacteroidota bacterium; assembly: GCA_013286305.1. Classification (GTDB taxonomy): domain Bacteria; phylum Bacteroidota; class Bacteroidia; order Chitinophagales; family Chitinophagaceae; genus JABDFW01. Next base: position 29,698 of record JABDFW010000018.1, on the reverse strand, counting down.
TTTTATGTCAGCAACCTGCTCTTTTAAAAATTGTATGGCAGCAAAAGAAACAGATACCGTACCGCCGCTTAATTGTGTTTGGCTTTTAATTGCTTTGGAAGATTGTAAAACGCAGTTAAGTAACCTTTCCAGAAATGTGCCGATAAAGCCTCCCTGTTTTGCAATGCGTGAAGCTTGTTTTATCTGGCCTACAATTTCGTAATCACCAAGAATTTGTGAATCTAACCCGGCAGCAACTGAAAATAAATGTTCAACTGCAGCACTGCCATTTTTAATATAAGAAAGTCGGTTAAATGTTTCTTCCTGCCCTGTGGTTTCACTGCATAATAAATGTACAAGATCCTTTGCCCTGTTTGCCAGGCCATAAATTTCTGTGCGGTTACAGGTGCTTAATACAAAAAATTCTGTTATCCCAAAACCGCCTGCTTTTTGTATTAATGAATTATATTGATCCTGGTTAATAGCAAATTGCCCCCTTGCCGAAGCATCAGTCTTTTTGTAATTTATCCCTGCTATAAAAAATTGATTCAGGTCCATGTTACTTATCCTATTGAGTGGAACGCGACAAAGGTAACCGTACGCGATTTCTTAAAAAGATGATTATCGTCATCCCTCTGTCATTTATTTGTCATGTTTTTAGTACGGCTCGTTTTACTTGCCAATACTTAATTAAAATTTATTTCAAAACAATAATGCAGGTAATTTTGCGCAAACTAAAATGGCAAATGGCTAAAACAGGCGTTGTTCTTGCAAATTTAGGCTCGCCGGATTCTACTGCGGTTAGGGATGTTAGAAAATATCTTAATGAGTTTTTAATGGATGAAAGGGTGATCGACCTGCCTTTTATTCGCCGGGCATTATTAGTCAGAGGCATTATTGTACCTTTTCGTGCTGCAAAATCTGCGGCAGCGTACCGTACCATTTGGTGGGATGAGGGTTCACCACTTGTTGAAATATCAAGGCAGCTGCAAAAAGCTGTTCAACAACAACTCGATATGCCTGTTGAGCTTGCCATGCGCTACGGCAACCCCTCACCTAAAGTTTCTTACGATAAATTGCTTGCATCAAATCCCGATATTGACGAGGTGATCATCTTTCCATTATACCCCCACTATGCCATGAGCAGTTTTGAAACGGCTGTCGAATACATGAAGGAGGTTCACAAAAAATATAAATATACTTTCAGGTTAAAAATAATCGAACCTTTTTATGATAACCCTTTATATATTAATGCACTCGCTGAAAGTATGAAACCATATCTTGAACAGGAGTATGACCAAATACTTTTCAGCTATCACGGAATACCGGGCAGGCATCTTAAAAAAAGCGACCCCACCAAAAGCCACTGTTTGCAAATTGAAAATTGCTGCAATATTGCATCGCCTGCGCATGCAACCTGTTACCGGTACCAGGTATTTACAACCACTGCATTAGTAACAGAAAAATTAGGGCTGCCAAAAGATAAATTCAGCATTTCTTTTCAATCGCGCTTAGGAAAGGGATGGCTGGAACCTTTTACTGACATTAGGCTGGAGCAGTTGCCAAAAGAAGGTGTAAAAAAATTACTGATCTTATGCCCGGCATTTGTTAGCGACTGTTTGGAAACCCTGGAAGAAATTGCTGAAAGAGGAAAAGAAACATTTATGGAGGCAGGCGGCGAAAGTTATACTATGATACCGTGTATGAATGTGCAGCCTTTGTGGGTGAAGGCAGTGGGGGAACTGATAAAGAATCGTGAAACGTGAAACGACAAACGTGAAACGACGCGAAAAATTGAAATAAATTAGTTGATTTAGGTATCTTACATAACATAAACTTAATTATCTATGTTCATCCCCTTAAAACACAAAAAGCTTGATGTTTATAAAGTAGCAGGAGAAATGATAAAAGAGGCCTATAAAATATCATTGCTGCTTCCCCAGGAAGAGAGATTTAATATGATTCCTCAAATCCGAAGGGCCGCTTTATCAGTTAAACTTAACCTTGCAGAAGGATCAACAAGAAAATCTATAACAGAAAGAAAAAGGTTCCTTGAAATATCAAGAGGCTCAGTAGTTGAAATAGATGCAGCATTGGAAACTGCGGTTGATCTTGAATATTTATCAGTTGACAAACTTGAACATTTAGGATCTTTGCTAAACAGAAGTTTTGCAATGCTTTCAAAAATGATAGAAGTTTAATCATTTCAAAAAAGCGGCAAATTCTCACGTTTGTCGTTTCACCTTTCACGTTTCACTTTATGTATTACGATTACCTTATTGCAGTTCATATCATTTTTATTGTTACCTGGTTTGCCGGGATGTTTTATATGCCAAGGCTGTTTATTTATAATACCGAGGCCAATGGAAAAGACGAAAAAACAAAAGAGATATTGCATGGGCAATTTGCAATAATGATGAGAAGGTTATGGTACGTTATTACCATCCCTTCTGCAATTATTACCTTAATACTTGGCCCTGTTGTTTGGTATGCTAAATACAATTTTGCATTACCAAACTGGCTTTTGATAAAACTGGTTTTTGTTTTATTCCTCTACCTTTATTTCTTTTCACTTCACCGTATATTTAAACAACAGCTTAATGGTATATTCAAATACAGTTCCCAGCAATTACGTTTATGGAACGAGGTGTCAACAGTTTTTCTTATAGCTATTGTAATGCTGGCGACCGTAAAAGACAGCCTGAGTTTTGTTTGGGGATTGGTTGGATTGATTGGATTAATTATTTTATTGATGATTGCCATAAGAATCTATAAAAGAATCCGCAACAAAGAATAATGATTCATTTTATAACTTGCTTTTTAAATTAACCGGGCATAGTATGCGAACAATATCATTTTGTGTTTGCCTTTCCCTTTTTATGGCGTGTAATACCAAAAAACAGGCAGACCTTATTATTCATAATGCACTTATTTATACAGTTGACAGTGCATTTAGCACAGCACAGGCAGTGGCCGTTAAAGATGGGAAAATTATTGCTGTTGGTAAAGATGATGAGTTACTAAATACATACGAATCAAAAAATATTGTTGATGCAAAAGGCAACACTATCTATCCCGGTTTTATTGATGCACACGCGCATTTTTTAGCTTATGGCCAATCGCTTTTTGCAGTTGATCTTTTTGGTAGCACCAGCTTTGATGAAGTTATTGAAAGAGTACAAAAATTTACCTCAGGCCATCCAAATGAACCGTGGATAATGGGCAGGGGGTGGGACCAAAATAAATTTCCCGGCAAACAATTTCCAAATAATGAAAAGCTAAACAAGCTATTTCCTAATACACCTGTTGTATTGGAAAGAGTGGATGGCCATGCCTTACTTGTGAACGATAAAGCACTGCAACTGGCCAATATTAAACCCGGCCAAACACTTACAGGCGGCACTATTGAAACCATTAATGGAAAACTTACCGGCATTTTAATTGATAATGCAGAGCGGCTTATGTACGAAGTTATGCCGCCGCCATCAAAAGATGATTATGCTAAATGGCTTACGGCGGCGCAACAGAATTGCTTTGCACAGGGGCTTACCACCATTACGGATTGTGGGTTAAGTTACAAGGATATTGATGTAATTGACACCCTTCAGCAACAGGGAAAACTTAACATGCGGTTGTACATACTGCTGAGTGATGCAAAAGAAAATTATGACCACTACCTTAAACGCGGCCCGTATAAAACGGATAAGCTTTTTGTACACGGGTTTAAAGTATATGCAGATGGCGCGCTGGGCAGCCGTGGTGCCTGTTTGTTACAACCCTATAGTGACCGTAAAGGCTGGAGTGGTTTTTTGTTAAGCAGCAAAGCACATTACGATTCTGTTGCACAATTGCTTGCGGGCACCGATTTTCAAATGTGTACACATGCCATTGGCGACTCGGGTAACCGGGTAATGCTTATGGTTTATAATAAATATTTGAAAGGCAAGAATGACAAACGATGGAGGATAGAGCATGCCCAGATCATTAATCCCGAAGATTTTGCACTGTTTGGTAAAGCTTCTATCATTCCATCTGTTCAGCCAACACATGCTACCAGCGATATGTATTGGGCAGCAGACAGGCTGGGGAAAGAGCGTTTAAAGGGTGGTTATGCTTACAAACAATTATTACAGCAAAATGGTTGGATACCATTAGGCACTGACTTTCCGGTGGAGGATATAAGCCCGTTCAAAACCTTCCTGGCGGCAGTTTTCAGGGTTGATGCAAAGGGCTACCCTGTCGGAGGTTTTCAAATGGAGAATGCGTTGAGCAGGGAAGAAACCATGCGCGGTATGACAATTTGGGCGGCAAAAGCAGATTTTTTGGAGAATGAGGTGGGCAGTATTGAGATAGGCAAAAAAGCGGATTTTATTATGCTTGATAAAGACCTGATGAAAGTACCCTGGAATGAAGTATTGCAAACCAAAGTACTGGCTACTTATTCCGGTGGAAATAAAGTATTTGGGAATTAAGAAAGTTGACAGATGGGAGTTGACAGATGACAGTCGGTGCGTCATAGCGAAATTTTTCTCTGTGCCTTGTGTGCTTGCAAAATTGTGGCTATCTGACACGAGTTGACAGTTGTTAGACGACAGTTGAGAGATTGGGTATGCAAATTGGCACACTTAAATTTTATGCATGCTTAATAACTATAATCTCGCTCATCCGCATATTCGTCCCGCCCAATGCGGGATTAGTATTCGCAGGATTTTATGGGTTTGTGAGCAATGTGTTTCCTATCCTTATTGTTTCCCTTATTAAAACTTCAAAATCTTCCATACGGCTTCGATGGTTTACAATAGCAACCCTTATTGCATATCTCCCGTTTAAAACGGTTGATGAAGGCGAAGCAATTCCTTCTTCCTGCAAACGCATTACAATTTCTTTATTCAGTTCATTCAATTTTTCTGTTGGCAAGCTACTCGCTACAAACCGGTAGCAAACAATGTTCATGCTTACCGGGCACAGTAGTTCCAGTTCTGCATGCTGGTTAACCAATTCGCCGGTATAAAATGCCTGTGCAATATTTTGCTGTATAAGCGCCCTGTATTTTTCCAACCCATGCTCTTTTATACTCATCCAAACTTTTAAGGCCTTAAACCCTCTTGAAAGTTCAATACCATAATTTTGGATGGAATCCAACCCTGCCGCAAGCCCTCTTTCATGATTGAGCAAATAATTTGGCGCGGAATAAAATGCATTCCTGTGTGCCTCCGCATTCTTAACAAGTGTGCAGCCAACTTCATAAGGCATGTACATCCACTTATGCAGGTCTATCGCAATGCTATCAGCTTCTTCAATGGCTTTTAATCTTTCTGCATATGCAGGTACAAACTTTGCGAATGCCCCAAAAGCGCCATCAATATGCAGCCATAAATTATATTGGTCGCAGATCTTCCGCAAAGCGCTTATATCATCTATCGCGCCGGTGTTAACCGTTCCCGCATTACCCACTACACAAAAAGGGATATATCCTTCTGCCATATCCTTTTCAATAGCATCTTTTAAAAGATTTATATCAACCTCGTATTTATCCGTAACAGCAATTTTTCTAACGCCCTCTGTGCCAATACCTATTACTTCAGCCGCTTTTATCACACAGCTATGTGTTTCAGCAGAACAATACATCGCCATTTTACCCGGCACCGAAGCAAGGCCCTTTTTTCTTGCGTCCGCAGCCTGGTAATTTCTTGCAACCACCAGCGCTGTTGTATTAGCCATTGATGCGCCGCTCACCAATATACCTGAGGCTGTGGCCGGGTAATGCATTATTTGCTTGCACCACTCAACAACCTGTTTATCCACATACATGGGGGCGTGTTCGCCAAGGGTAACGTTGGGGTTCATGGCCGATGCAAGCATATCCGCCATTACTCCTAATGGAGTCCCTGTTCCTTGTACCCAGGCCCAAAAACGCGGATGAATATTGCCCTTTGTATAAGGTAATATATGTTCTTTAAATTCCGCATAAATGCTGTTGATATTCTGCGGCCCATGGGGAACGTCCTGCTGCAAAAATTGCTTTGAAACATCGGGGAATTTTCTCCAAACCGGTTGCTCACGTATATGCTGCATGTAATCCATCATGTCATCCACCATTTGATGCCCCATCTGACGCATCGTATTCCAATCCTGCGGGTCAAGTGTTTGATCTTCTTCCAAAAAACTTTCTGTATTTTGCATGATCTTTATTTTGGCAATGCAAAAGTGAATGAATAATGCCGCTTTACAAACCTGAATGTTGCGGAGTAATAGTTTATTTATAGTTTTTTTACAAAGCGGCTGCTAATCCAGCCAATGGTTTTTGTTCTCGCAGTCATCGCAATATAACTACATATCCGCTTTGCTTAACCGGCCTGCCGTTGTTATCTTTTCCCTGTATAAGATAATAATAAGTACCAACCGGCAACGGCTTTCCGTTAACAGCGCCATCCCATTGTTTTGCAGCATCATGTGTGGTAAATACTGGCTGGCCGTAACGGTTAAATACTGTTAAAACATATTCTGTAATAATACCCCGTACCTGCAAACGCCATGTGTCGTTTATGCCATCCCCGTTAGGCGAAAATGCGTTAGGCGCAGATATTGTAGTACTGTCAAATACCTTCACCATAACTTGCTGCAAAGGGCTTTCGCAATCCCCCTGTATGTATTGGATGTAAAAAAGCTTGTCGTAATAAACTGGTGGTGTTGTTAATATGCCTGTTGCCGAAGTGGCGACAGGTATTGTTGCGTTTAGGGTATCATACAGGTTATAGATGCCGGGCATTGCGTTGGTTATTGCTATAGTTGCCGAAGAACCACGTGGTATATACTGGCCTGCAGCCTGGGGTTGTGGTGGTACAAGTTCAATATTACCTACCGTTATTGTATCACTTGTTACAATGCAACTAAACTGGTCTGTAACCACTGCGTAATAATTACCTGCCTTTAGGCCATTTATTTCTGAAGCGCTGTTGCCAAGAGATTGGCCGCCGGTAAACCAGGCCCAGGTATAAGTTTCGGTATTATCCTGCACAGCCAGGTTGTTGATAGAACCTTTACCGGCATTGCATGTGTCGTCATCCACCTGCAGGCCTGTGTACACAAATGCAGGTTTGCCGATTTGTGTTATGGGTGTATTAAATACTATTCCTTCGCAACCATTAGTATCCGTTGCATACAAGGCATAATGGCCTTGCGGCAGGTTATAAATGTTTAGCATTGTTGACAATATATTGCCTGCGCCGTCTTTCCACTCAAATGTATATAACAAAGTATCTCTTGAAAATGTCAGCGGCTTAATATAACCGTTATCAAGCCCGCAGTTGGGGGCGGAAACAATTTCCGATGTAACCGTGTCTGTTAAAAAAGCCGCCTGTGGTATTGTTATTGGATTTGTTGCGGCGGTGCAACCGTTGCTGTTGCTAAAAGTTAAGGTATAGGTGCCGGCCGGCTCATTAATAAGGTCTTCGTTGTTGCCAGCTGGGTTGGTTGTTGCCGTATTTATCCAGGTGTAAATGGTTGCCCCGGTTGAAGTAATGCCCTTAATACTGCCACCTGAACCCTTGCAGGAAGAAGGGGCTATTTTCATCTTACTCGTATCATATGTTAGCATTTTTTCACTTAGTTTGATATCCCCTGTATTTACCTCACACCCAAACACATTTCTTAGATAGAGTTCATAATTTCCTGCAGGTATATTTGTAATATTTTCGGCATTGCCAACAGTATCGCCTGTAACAGTATTTACCCATTTAAAAATAGTTGCGCCGGTTGAAGTAATACCCTGTATACTTCCATCCTGTCCTTTACAAGAGGCTTGTACTATTGCCATTTTACTGGTGTCATAGGCAAGCATTTTCTCTATAAGTTTAATCGTATCAGTATTCAGTACGCAGCTATAACTGTTGGTTAAATACAATTTATAGCTCCCTGCCGGTATATTGGCAATATCTTCTGTATTTCCAACAGTATCACCTGTTAAAGTATTTATCCATTTAAAAATAGTTGCATTGGTTGATGTGATACCTTGTATGCTGCCGTCTGATCCTTTACATGAGGGCTGTGTTAAAAGCATCCGGCTCGTATCATATTTAATTACGCCGCTGTCTGTAACTATATAATAAGCGGTTGTTATAGTGTCGCATCCTCCGCCATCTTTAAACTTCAACCTGTATCTTCCCTGGGCAACATTTAAAAGGTTAAGTGCATTACCAACGATATTGCCATTTGAATCTTCCCAGGCAGTATAAATATTGCCCGTTGCATTTGTGTAGCTGATATTTTTTATTGAGCCATTTGGCTTATTGCAGCTTGCGGTGGTTATTTCAACATGATCCGTTTTTAGCGAAGGACCAGATTGGTTAACAAGAACTATAGGGGTTGAAGAGAAACAGGTTGAATCATCATATAGCGTTAACCTGAAATAATATTTTCCCGCAGCCAGGTTGGCAACAGTTTGTGTGTACGATTTGATAATATTCCCCGAACTATCCAGCCAACTGTCAAAAGCATTTGGCAGGTTGGGGCTTGTATAATTTATAGCGCCATTTGGCTGCCCGCAGGATGGCTGTGTTATAGAAAAAGCTGAATCTATATGGGGGATTGGTTCTGCACCTATTGTAAAGCCCGCTAAAATTGTACAGCTAACATTAACTTCAGAAAGAAATAAATAATACTTACCCGCTGCTAAGTTTATTAAGTTGGTATCCGAGCCTATTTTATTGCCCGCCGAATCTTCCCAATACCAGGTTGATGCGTTGTCAATTTTTACATTTGAAATGCTGCCGTTTTTACGGCCGCACGTAGCGTTGTGCACATATGCGTCAATGTAGTTCGCCTTTACACCATTAAATTCCGAAGTAGTCCCAAAGCTGTCTGTAACTGTAGCGCTTATTAATCCCGGCGCTGGACCGGTATAGCTGAATTTTCCCAGGTTATCTGCTGTAACATTTGCCAGCAGGTGTTCCCCATTCTCACAAAGCTCCGTACAGGAATCTGTGGAAAATATCTGCACCCTCCCGTTGGGGGTAGTAATACCCGATACATTATTGGATGTTATGTTTTTGATGCTTATTACCGGCATGCCCGTAATATGAATATTATTGGAAATGCCTTTTTCCGTACAGAATATCTTATTATCTCTAACCGTTACCCCGTTATTATCTGATTGAATGGCATGCTCCATGCCGCTCATAACGTTGTTAAAAACGGATATCGAATCTTTTTTTATACAATTTTGAATAATTATACCTTCCCCGGTAAAAGTTCCGGTTGTATCAATTTTAGGTTGCCCGAAAGTATTATCCCTTACTGTTATATTACCGCTTAAATTTAAAAGCCTTAATCCATTGGCATCCGACTGATTTCCAAAATAATTACCTTTAACTGTAACTGTAAAATCGGACGTATTGGTATAATTTCCAGCAATAGAGATACTGGATGTAAGGCTGAAAACGGTTTTGCGGTAGTTGATGCCTACAATATTGTTTATAACATTTATGTAACCATTATTATATTTTGGATCATTATATGGGTCGCCAATACCTAAGCCCCCATAGCCAATAAAATTACCTTCAAATGGATTTTCCCCTCCTATTGTAACATTTTTTGCTACGCCAAGTGATGAACTTTCGTTTACTCTCCCGTCTGATTCCCCCAGAGTATCAAGCCCAAAGAAATTTGACTGTATAACGATGTTTTCTGATGGGGTACTGTCTGCTACAACATAGCCACCCTTTGGTGAAATGCCATAAAAATTATTTGAGAAAACATTTCCTTTGTGGGGCATGCCCAAAGTGAAATTTTTGCAATCATCAAGCGCTATAACGCCTCCAAGACAATCAATGCCTATTCCGTTAAAATCACTGCACCACAACCCGAAAATAGAAACGTCTGTAAGCTTGCGCATATAAATAGCGGCTGAACAAGAACCCGGCGATGTAATTCTTACCCTGGCATCAGTGACGCCAAAAGGTGGTGCAGGTTCGGTACTGCCGTCAATAACAAGGTTTGACGATAGGGACAGGGTACCATAGAGCATAATTGTTCTGTCGCTAACTGAGGTTGGCAGATTAAATATTATGCTGTCCCTTACCACCGTTCCGTTATCCGATGCCTTTTGCAAAGCATCTCTCAGCGTTCCCGGTCCACTGTCTGCATTGCTTGTAACAATAAAAGTATCTGCAAAAACAAGAGCGGGCAGTAATAATAATGATAATAAAATAAGGGTTTTGTGCATTAGGATGTCCTCGGTTAATTCCGCTTGCAATATAGTCAAGTTCCGGATAGGGCAATATACACATAGCCGCTTTGCTTAACGGGCCTGCCGTTATTATCTTTTCCCTGGATAAGATAATAATACGTGCCAACTGGCAGGGGCTTGCCATTAACCGCTCCATCCCACTGTTTTGTTATGTCGTGCGTTGTAAACATGGCCTGACCGTAACGGTTAAACACTGTTAATATATAATTGGTAATAATACCCCGGAGGCTCTAACCGCTGCAAATAAATTCGGAACACTTATATTATCTTTTCTCCCCTTAATTTTCCTACCTTTGCAGCCCTAAATTATAGAACAGAAAGGCTTTTACGGGTATGAACGTTACTTACAAAGAATTTTCCGGGTTAAACCTGCCCTCCATCGAGCAGGAAATACTGGCTAAATGGCAGGCAGGCAGGGCATTTGAGAAAAGCGTGGAACTGCGTGAAGGGGCCAAACCTTTCGTGTTTTACGAAGGGCCGCCCAGCGCCAATGGCATGCCCGGCATTCACCATGTTATTTCGCGCACTTTAAAAGATTTGGTATGCCGTTACAAAACAATGCAGGGCTACCAGGTAAAACGCAAGGGCGGATGGGATACTCATGGCTTGCCGGTTGAGTTGGGTGTGGAGAAGGAATTGGGCATTACTAAAGAGGATATTGGAAAGAAGATATCCGTTGAAGAATACAATCAAAAATGCCGCGAAGCGGTATTGCGCTATAAGGACAAGTGGGACGAGCTTACCACCAAAATGGGCTATTGGGTTGATCTTGAAAACCCCTATATAACCTTTAAAACAGATTATATTGAAAGCCTTTGGTGGATACTCAAGCAACTGTATAACAAAGGGTTGTTGTACGAAAGTGTAAGCATTCAGCCGTATTCGCCTGCCGCAGGCACAGGATTAAGCAGCCACGAATTAAACCAGCCAGGTTGCTATAAGGATGTAAAGGATACAAGCGCAGTGGCGATGTTTGCCCTAACCCTAAAGGGAACAAAAGAAGAACATCCCTTTGCAAAAAAACTTTTAGAACTTGGTGAACAGGCATGGGCTAATACCCCACTTCAGGGGATGGGGGCATTCTTTCTTGCCTGGACAACCACCCCCTGGACATTGCCATCAAACCTTGGGTTAACGGTAGGGCCTAACATTGATTATGTGCTCGTAAAAACCTTTAATCCATATACCCATCTCCCCATAAATGTCATTCTCGCAAAAGCTTTATTACACAAATATTTTAAAGCTGAGGATGAAAATGGGGATTTTGAAGGGTATAGTGAAAAAGCCAAATCACTCCCCTGGCAGATACTTACTGCATTTAAAGGCAAGGAATTGGAGGGTATCCGTTACGAACAATTACTGCCTTATGAAGCCAATAAAATGGATAACCCCAATTCCTTCCAGGTTTTATTGGGTGATTTTGTTACCACCGAGGATGGTACAGGCATTGTACACACTGCACCGGCTTTTGGCGCAGACGATTATAGGATTGGCAAGAAATACGATATCGGCATTTTAATAATGGTTGACAGGCAGGGCAAGTTTGTAGATGATTTGGGTGAGTTCAGCAACCGCTATGTAAAAAACTATACGGATGATCCCAATTACGAAGATGTGAATGTTGACATCTGCGTAAAACTTAAAAAAGAGAACCGTGCTTTTAAGGTGGAGAAATATGAGCACAGTTACCCACATTGCTGGAGGACTGATAAACCTGTTCTGTATTACCCATTAGATGCATGGTTCATCAAAACTACCGCTCTGAAAGACAGGATGGTTGAACTAAATAAAACCATCAACTGGAAACCTAAGAGCACCGGCGAGGGCCGTTTTGGCAATTGGCTGGAAAACATGGTTGACTGGAATTTAAGCCGTAGCCGTTTTTGGGGTACGCCGCTACCTGTTTGGAAAACTGTTTCATTTCAGAGCCCTTTTAAGCAACCAGAAATTGACGACTTAGGTTCTTACGACGAGGTTTGTGTTGGCAAAAAAATAGACTTAATTAACAATGTATCTAAAAATGGCTGGGACGTTGAGGGGTATTTAATTGATTTTGAAAAATTGAATACTGATATCGTAAAAAATGAAATAAAATTAATCACAAAAATAGAAGCTTACAATAACCACTTTGATGAAGGCTTAAAGGAAATATACTCAGTTGACTTTAAGTCATTAAAAGACATAACAACTAAGAGGGAGATAAATAAATCAGACTTACGTGATTTGATTATCCCTTTTGAGATTATAGATGCATATACCAAAAAGATTAATACTTCTAATTTAGATTCTCTTGATTTACATAAACCACATATTGATAATGTCGTTTTTATAAAAACAAACGATTTTGGAAAAGCTTACATGTATGTAAGAGTTGATGACCTGATTGATGTTTGGTTCGATAGCGGCGCCATGCCTTATGCCCAATGGCATTTTCCTTTTGAGAATATGGAAACATTTTCTCAAAATTACCCCGCCGACTTTATTGCCGAAGGGGTTGACCAAACAAGGGGTTGGTTTTATACCCTGCATGCTATCGGTTCTTTAATTAAAGCGTCCGTTCATGAAGAACTGAAAAAGAATGGTTTTGAGGTTACGGAAGAAAAATATCCCGGGCTTGCTTACAGAACTTGCGTTTCAAACGGCCTTGTGCTTGATAAGAACGGCAATAAAATGAGCAAACGCCTCGGTAACGTTGTAAACCCGTTTGAAACCATCGGTAATTTTGGCGCAGATGCCACCCGCTGGTACCTCATCACCAATGCCTCTCCGTGGGATAACCTTAAGTTTGACATGGATGGCATAAAGGAAGTGCAGCGTAAGTTTTTTGGTACATTATATAATACGTATCAATTCTTTGCCCTGTATGCCAATGTGGACGGCTTTGCCTTTAAAGAAGAATATGTGCCCCTGGCGCAGAGGCCCGAAATTGACAGGTGGATACTTTCATCCCTTAACACGCTCATCAAAAGGGTAACACAGGCCATGGATGATTACGAACCTACCGTTGCCGGCAGGGCCATGGAAGAGTTTGTGGATGAACATTTAAGCAACTGGTACGTTCGTTTGTGCCGCCGCCGGTTTTGGAAAGGAGAGTATGAGCATGACAAAATTTGCGCCTATCAAACTTTATATGAGTGTTTAGAAACCCTGGTGAGGCTTATTGCGCCCATTTCACCATTTTTCAGTGATGCGGTATTTTGTAACCTTGAAAGTGCAACCGGCAGGTTTAGGGCTGAATCCGTGCACCATACCAGGTTCCCGGTGGCAAACGAAGCAACAATAGACAGTTTGCTGGAAGAAAGGATGCAATTGGCGCAGGATGTTTCGTCCCTGGTACTTTCTCTCCGTAAAAAGGTGAACATCAAGGTGCGCCAGCCGTTACAAAGGGTACTTGTTCCCGTTTTAAATCCCCAAATGAAGGAACAGTTGCAGAAAGTGGAAGACCTCATTAAAGCAGAAGTAAATGTAAAAGGATTTGAATATGTAACTGATGCTGAGGGAATTATAAGAAAAAAGATCAAAGCTAACTTTAAGTCGTTGGGTACGAGGTTAGGCGCTAAAATGAAGACAGCCGCAGCAGCTATAGCAGCCTTTAGCCAGCATGACATTGCGGCGCTTGAAAAAGAAGGAAGCTTTGAATTAAGTATTGACGGTAATGCTATTACTTTACTTCCGGGCGATGTTGAAATAACCGCGGAAGACATACCGGGCTGGAGTGTAGCCAGCAAAGGAAACCTTACCGTAGCGCTCGATATAACCATTACAGAACCGCTGAAACAGGAGGGTGATGCGAGAGAATTTGTAAATCGCATACAAAATATTCGTAAAGAAAGCGGTTTTGAGTTAACAGACCGTATATTCGTAGATGTGCTTGATAATACCCTCATCAAGTCATCCTTAATTCAATTTAAAAACTATATTTGCGCGGAAATTTTGGCAGATACCCTTGATTGGGTGCCTCAAATGCAGGACGGCACTGAAATTGAAGTAAACGACTTTCTGCTAAAGGTTAGCGTAAATAAAAAAAGGTAATGTTGTATGCCAACAAAAAAACCTGCACCAAAAAAAGCAGTTAAAGCTGCAAAACATGTAGCTAAGAAAGCTGTTCCGCACGGCGGAGTAAAAAAAGTTGCTAAGCCAGCCGCTAAAAAGGCTGCCCCGGCAAAAAAGATTGCTGCTAAACACGCAGTTAAAAAGGCTGCGCCTGTTCATGCAAAAAAAGTAGCCCAAAAACCGGTTGCAAAACCGCATGTTAAGGCTGTTGCACATAAACCTGCGCATGCGCCGGTTAAGCCTGCAGTAAAACACGAGCCTGCACCTGTAAAAGTTGAACGCTCTGCACCTGCCCCGCAGGTTGTGGCCGCGGTTAAACCCCGTGTTGAGGAAGTAAAGCCGGTTGTTAAAAAGCAGCCCGAGCCCGCAAAAGAAGTAAAGGCTCCTAAAACTACTATGAAAACAAGCGTACCCTACCAGCCCGATTATAAACCATTAGAGCAAAGACAAAACTCATCTAAAAACAACGATCCATTGGTTAGATATAATGATGCCGACCTGGCAGAGTTCAGGGAACTTATTAATAAAAAACTTGAAGCAGCTAAAAAAGAATTGAACTATTTGCAGGGTTTGATCACACGTACTGATGATATGGGCGGCGACGAAAGCGAAAGTCGTTATATGACCATGGAAGACGGCAGTATGAGTATGGAGCGTGAACAGCTTAGCCAAATGGCAAGCAGGCAAATAACTTACATTGACCACCTGGAAAAGGCACTTATTCGTATCGAAAATAAAACGTATGGTATTTGCCGCGTTACCGGTAAACTGATTGATAAAGCCCGTTTACGTGCTGTGCCCCACGCCACCTTAAGTTTGGAAGCCAAATTAGGTTTGGTAAGGCCAACCAGCGAACAATAGTTCTTAATATTCAAATAAATTAGTGTTCAAAAGCTACCTGTAACGGTGGCTTTTGTTGTTATAATATTGTTTAACTAATAAAACCAGCACCATGTTTCAAAAATTACGCACTATTATTTACCATGTAACAGACCTTGATAAGGCTAAACAATGGTATACACAGATCACCGGTATCCAGCCCTATTTTGACGAACCTTTTTACGTGGGTTTTGATATTAATGGTTATGAACTTGGATTAGACCCCAGTGGCGAAGGCACTATAGGCGGCAACCAGTCAGTAGCTTATTGGGCAGTAGAAAATATAAGTGCAGTAGTTGAGAAACTTGCGGCGGCAGGCGGCAATATTGTTACCGGCGTACACAATGTTGGCGGCAATATAGAGGTAGCCGTTGTTAACGATCCTTTTGGAAACGCCATTGGTTTAATTGAAGGAGCTTAGCAATTTGCGGATTAACAAGTAGCGTATTAAATGTTTATTGTCCCCGCCAATCAATCTGCAATCATTTCACTTCCTGCATATCCACCAACTTCTTATATATCCCCCCCTTGGCTAACAACTCGTTATGCGTGCCCCGCTCTGCTATTTCGCCTTTTTGCAAAACAACAATTTCATCAGCGTGGCGAATGGTAGATAACCGGTGCGCAATAACAATGGAAGTCCTGTTTTGCATCATCTTATTAATAGCGTCCTGCACTAAGCGTTCACTTTCTGTATCAAGGGACGAGGTAGCTTCATCCAATATAAGGACAGGCGGGTTTTTTAAAACAGCCCTTGCAATGGTTAACCTTTGCCTTTCACCGCCGCTTAATTTACTGCCCCTGTCGCCGATATTGCTTTCAAATCCGTCTTCTTTCGCAGTAATAAAATCGTAGGCGTTCGCAATTTTGGCGGCGTCTTCTATTTTCGTTCGCGATATATCAAACTGCCCGAGGGCAATGTTATTGGCAATGGTATCATTAAACAAAATGGGCTCCTGGGTAACAATACCCATTTGGTTGCGCAAAGAATAAAGCGAATAATCTTTAATATTTACGCCGTCAATCAACAGTTCGCCTGAGGTAACATCATGAAAACGCGGCACAAGGTCGGCGAGTGTGCTTTTACCTGCCCCACTGGAACCTACCAATGCAATGGTTTGGCCTTTTTCAATCTTAAGGTTAATATTTTTTAAGATCGTTACATCATCGTAGGCAAAAGTTACATTCTTAAATTCGATGCTGTGGTTAAATCTTTCAAGGGTTTTTGCATTGGGCTTATCATTAACGGTAAGCGGAACTTTAATGATCTCTTCAATTCTTTCAATAGCAGCGCTGCCCTTTTGAGCATTATAAAATGCGGTAGAAAGCGCTTTGGCGGGGTTGATGATCTGCGTGAAAAAAACGATATAAGTAATAAAGCTTCCTGCAGCCAGCACTGTATGATGCGATGTATTGGAGAGCACCAATTGGCCGCCAAACCATAAAATTGTGCTTAGTACCAGCACTCCCAAAAATTCAGACATTGGTGAAGCAAGGTCTCTCCTGAAATTCATTTTATTTCTTATGAAATTCAATCTGGTATTGGTGGTAAAGAATTTTCCTCCTATTAATTTTTCTGCATTGAATGCTTTAATAATGCGCAAGCCTGTTAAAGTTTCATCCAAAATAGACATTAATACCCCCAAATTCTCCTGTGATTCAGTTGATTGTTTTTTGAGCGAGCGGCTAACCCTGCCTATAATAAAGCCCATTAGGGGCAGTAATATCAATAGAAATAAGGATAATTGAGGACTAATAAAAACCAGCATTGTTAAATAAATAAGTATCGTTAACGGCTGGGTAATTATAGCTTCTAGGGTGCTCATTACGCTCCATTCAACTTCATTGGCATCATTGCTCATGCGGCTGATAATATCGCCTTTTCTTTGCTCTGTAAAAAACCCGATAGGCAATTCCAGTATTTTGAAATAAAGGTCACTGCGCAATTTCGTCATTACATAATTACGCATGGGTGACAGTACCCGGTAGGACAGGTAAACAAACAAATTCTTTAAGAAAATTGAAATGATAATCGCTATACATATAGCACCAAGAGCGTATTCTTTGCCATTTGCCCCATACTTTTTAATAATGGTACTTAAAAAGTATTTCAAAGAATCAAGTAACCCATTTGCAGTAAAATGAAATACCGGTTTTGTATTTACCAGGTCCTCCAAACCAAACAGCAAATTGAGAAAAGGCGCAAGCATTGCAAGCGAAACCAGTGAAAAAATTATGGAGAGTAAAATAAAAGTAACGTATAGTGCAATATTCTTCTTTTGGCTTCTTAAATAGAAAAGGATTCGTGAAAATCGCTGCATGTGTGAATATATCCGTTTAAAACGTGCAAAGTAACTAATTTTACACCCAATAAAATGTTAGATTATGGAGGAAGGAAAACGTCAGCGGCAGGTGGCCGGTGTAATACAGCAGGAAATGGATGATATTTTCAGGCGGCTTGGCTTGAATATGATATACGGGGGAATGGTATCCATTTCATCGGTAAAGATCACTCCCGACCTGCTTGAAGCAAGGATTTACCTGAGCCTTTTTAAGGTCACAGACGAAAAGGCGGCAATGAAAAAAATTGAAGATAAGGCCTGGGAAATAAAAAGGGAACTTACAGCAAGGGTGAAGAACCAGCTTAGGAGAATGCCCGTTTTGCAGTTTTACCAGGATGATACCCTTGAGCATGTATTTAAAATGGAAGAGTTGTTTAAAACCCTCACCCCCCAACCCCCTCTCCCTGAAGGGAAGAAGGGCACACACGACAAAAGCGAAGCTTAATCCAGGAATAATTTTTTTTGGAAATAATTATGAACGAAACCACGAATAAACTTAACAGGCATCAAGTTCCCCCTTTAGGGGGCGGAGGGGGTCTATGAATTTTCTTTTTGCCTGGCGTTACTTTAAATCAAAAAAATCTACCAATGCTATTAATATCATTGCCTGGATAAGTGTGCTTGCTATTACGGTGGCCACTGCATCACTAATTATTATTTTAAGTGTCTTCAATGGTTTTGAAAGCCTCGTTAAAGGCTTGTACGGCGATTTTTTCAGCGATATAAAAATTGTGCCCTCACAGGGTAAGTTTGTGCAGATAACACCATCCATTATTCATAAAATATCATCTGTAAAAGGTGTTGGCAAATTAAGCTTTGTGGTAGAGGAAAGGGCGGTGCTGGTAAATGGCGAATATACTATCGGCGTCTATCTTAAAGGCGTTGATGCCGATTACCAAAATATTAACCGTTTACCCCAACACATTATACGCGGTAAATATGACCTTGGCACTGTGGATACACCTGCTTTGGTTTCCGGCGTAGGTATTGAAAGCGCTGTTGGTGCAAATCCCGATAGTAAACTAACCCCCAACCTTGTTATTTATTTGCCTAACCGCAAAGCCACCAATTTCAGCAGTTTAGATGCGATGCACTCCTATAATATAACAGCAGCGGGTACTTATATGGTGCAGCAGGAATTTGATGATAAGTATGCTTTTACCAACCTGCCTTTTGTGCAGTATATGCTTGACCTGAAGCCCGACGAATATACCGGCGTGGAAGTATCATTGCAAAACCAGGAAGAAAGCCAGGTAGTTAAAAACCAGTTACAGCAAACGCTTGGCAGTGCATTTTTAGTGCAAACGCGGCTGGAGCAAAATCAAAGCCTTTTTACGGTTATGCAGGTAGAAAAATGGGTTATCTATGGCATACTCTCCCTTATACTTTTAGTAGCGGCATTTAATATGATTGGCGCATTAACCATGCTTGTGCTGGAAAAACAAAAAGACATTGCTGTTTTAAAGGCCATGGGTGCGAATGACAGCCGTATTTTAAATATTTTTTTAAGTGAGGGGTTTTTACTTGCCGGCATAGGCGGTGTAAGCGGTATGGCACTGGCATTTTTAATTTGTGTGCTGCAAATAAAATTTAAGCTGGTAAAACTTACCGGCGGCACTTTTATTATTGATGCCTACCCTGTTAAAATGTATGTGCAGGATTTTGTATTGGTAGCATTAACCGTATCGCTGATAGCTGTTATGGCCGCCTGGATACCCTCCCGCAAGGCTGCTACGCAAACGTTTTCCTTAAAGAGTTAGGGGCAAAAAGATAACGGTTGATAGCGACAGATGACAGATGAAAAGGAAAGTCATTGGGTCATTAGTCAGTGAGTCATTAAGGAAGAAGTTGGTAAATGACGACGGATGGAAAGAGGAGTATTTACAGCTAATACTCCACATGCCAATATTTATTTTAGAGGATGAAAGTCAGGGATAGATAGAATGCCCGAAACTTCAAATAAACGTTCAATTTACCTCCTTCATTTCCCTCCATGTTTGGAAAGGGTAAGGGGCGGGGACTTTAATAATCTCCCAGCGTTTCAGGCAGTTGGGCCAGCGCTTTTGCCAATTGATCATCATTAGGGGCAATGCCGTGCCATTCATGATGGCCTTCCATAAAATCTACCCCTTTACCCATAACAGTTTCCATTATTATACAAATAGGTTTGCCCCTCCCGGTAAAGGCTTTGGCTTTATCCAGGGTGGCAATTACGTCGTCCATATCGTTGCCGTTCATATCAAAAACAGTCCATCCAAATGCCTGGAACTTTTCATGCAGGTTGCCAAGATCCATAATTTTATTGGTAGGGCCATCAATTTGCTGCCCATTCCAGTCAATGGTACTAATAAGGTTATCAACTTTAAAATGCGCAGCACTCATAATAGCTTCCCAGTTTTGCCCCTCATTCAATTCTCCATCCCCATGTAAGGAAAATACCAGGTGACTGTCATTGTTGAATTTTTTACTCAAAGCCGCCCCAATTGCAACACTCATGCCTTGTCCAAGCGATCCGCTTGCAACCCTTATGCCCGGTAAATGCTCGTGCGTGGTTGGGTGCCCCTGTAAGCGGGAATTTATTTTTCTAAAAGTGGCCAATTCTTTAATATCAAAATACCCGGCGCGCGCCAGGGTGGAATAGAATACAGGGGAAATGTGGCCGTTTGACAGAAAAAAAATATCCTCATTAAAGCCATCCATGGTAAAATTGGGGTTATGTCGCATTACCTTAAAATACAATGCGGTAAAAAAATCAGTACACCCTAATGACCCCCCCGGGTGGCCGCTTTGTACTGCGTGTACCATCCGCACAATATCACGCCTTATTTGGGTAGCAATGGCCGTAAGTTCTGTTGATTGTTCCATTCAATTTTTTTTACTTCGGCAAAACTAAGGGTAAACAAATAATCTTTTAGGCTTAACTTGCACCCGAATTAATTTTATTTCCTGAAATATTTATAGGATAAAAAACGTTTTTTGGAAATTATCGTATGTAATATTTCAAGTTTGGCTTAATTTTTCCTTATCCTATGTTTTACATACCGGTTAACCTAAACACATAAGCATGGTACAAGTTGCGGCGGCCATTTTAATTGCTTACCTGGGAACCTTCTTTCTTATGCCCTTTATTATAAAAGTGGCAAAACAAAGTAAGCTTTTTGATGTGCCGGATGAAAGAAAGACACACAATTACCTTATTTCATCGTTAGGCGGGATAGGTATATTCACGGGCCTTGCTATAAGCCTGCTTTTAACTTCTGATTTTCAATTCAATAATTCAGAGTTTCAGTATCACCTTGCTGCATTTTTTATTATTTTTACTATTGGTGTTGTTGATGATATTTTTGTTTTAAAACCATGGAAAAAAGTGCTTGGCCAGTTAATAACCGCTGCAATTGTAACTGTAAAAGCGCATTTAATAATAACAAATCTTGGCGGTCTTTTTGGTATTTACCAGCTTAGCCTTCCCATAAGTTATATATTAACTTTTTTTGTTATAATGCTTGTAGTCAACGCATTTAATTTAATTGACGGTGTTGATGGCCTGGCCGCATCGCTCGGGCTTATCTCCAGCGTTATTTTCGCTCTTTTCTTTCTTATGAATCACAACTTTTCGTACACTATTTTAGGCTTTGCCCTTGCAGGCTCACTTCTTTCATTCCTTGTATTTAACTATCATCCTGCAAAAATTTTCATGGGCGATTCGGGTTCTATGCTTATTGGGCTGGTAAATACTATTTTATTACTTAAATTTATTAGTGTTGGAACCGCTGTAACTGACTATCCCATACAGGCGGCTCCCGTAATAGGGTTTGGCATATTGCTTGTTCCCCTGATGGATGTATTAAGAGTAATTTGCATAAGAATATCAAGAGGCCATTCGCCCTTTTCACCGGACAGGAACCATATTCACCACCTGTTACTAAATAAAGGCCTTTCCCATTCAAGGGTTACCATTGTACTAATCGGCACAAGCCTTATGTTTTCACTTATTACGTTGCTGTTCAGGAATTCAAATATCAATTTGCTTTTTTGCCTGCAGGCCGGCTTGTTCTTTATTGGGATATTCATATTCCGTTATTTTGCTGCCTCCAAAAGGTCTCTCCGTGTTGTATCCCGCCAGCACGAACAGGCCAAAGATGATACCGAAAAAGTATTTTCACTTTACCGCAAGAAAGAAAACGCAGTTGTTAAAGAAGATTAGTTTTATAAAATACTTATATGTAAGGCCCCGGTAAATTTGCCGGATTCATTAGATTTGCGGCCACTAAAAAAAATATTATGTCAGAAGATCTTGACCTGGTATTGGATTATGCGGAATCTTCCATGACAAAAGCGATCAACCACCTGGAAGCGGAATTGACTAAAATACGTGCAGGAAAAGCGAGCCCTGGCATGCTGGAAGGTATAATGGTGGAATATTACGGATCGCCAACTCCTGTTAACCAGGTGGCAAACGTTACTGTACTGGATGCGAGAACCATTAGCATTCAGCCCTGGGAAAAAAATATGCTTGCTGCAATTGAGCGTTCTATTATGGGTGCAAACATTGGTGTTACACCCCAAAATGACGGTAACCAAATACGATTGTTCCTGCCACCTCTAACGGAAGAAAGGAGAAAAGAGCTTTTTAAAAGGGCGGGTGGTGAAGGGGAGCAATCGAAAGTTGCCATAAGAAGTATTAGAAGGGAAGCCATTGAGGAGATAAAAAAATTACAGAAGGATGGCTTAAGTGAGGATGAGGCCAAGGATGCAGAAAAAAATGTTCAGGATATTACAGACCGTTTTATTTTGCTGGTTGATAAGCACCTTGCGGCAAAGGAAAAAGATATGATGTCAGTTTAAAGAGTGCTAAAAAAGCCACCCATAATATTGGCCTACCCATAAAACCCGGTAAAAATTGCTGCAATTAAAAAACTTTTTACCTTTCCTATCACACTAAACTACATTTTATGGGCTTTGCAAAAGAATTTAAGGAATTTTCGTTGAAGGGCAACGTTGTTGACCTCGCGGTGGGTGTTATAATCGGCGCCGCATTCAAAAGTATTGTTGACTCGATAGTAAACGATCTTATTATGCCTATAGTGGGCATATTTCTTAAAGCGGACTTTACTAATTTATACATCCCGTTATCCGATAAAGTAAAAGAAGGCGTACAGGCTAATCCTGCTTTAACACTGGTTGAGGCCAAAAAACTGGGGCCTGTATTTGCCTGGGGTAACTTTGCCACCGCCCTTTTTAATTTTCTTATTCTTGCACTCATAATCTTTTTGATGGTAAAGGCAATTAACAGGATGAAGCGCAAAGATGAAGCTGCTCCGCCCCCCGCAGTGCCATCTTCAACAGATAAATTGTTGATGGAGATTCGTGATGAATTAAAAAAACAACCTTAAAAGTGCATAAGGTGTTCATTTAACCGGGCATCAGTTCGTTTACTAAGAATATATTTGCAATACCGGTACATACCATGCCGGTATTTATTTTTAGACGATATAAATTTATTTTTTTTTGAATTCCACAGCTTACCAAATAAAATTACCCCAGTTTGAAGGCCCGTTTGACCTGCTGCTTTTTTTTATTGAAAGAGATGAACTGGATATATATAATATACCCATAACTAAGATCATAAAAGATTTTCTTGTTTATGTACACGAACAGGAAAAACTGAATATTGAGCTTGGCAGCGAGTTTATCCTTTTCATATCTACTTTAATGCGCATAAAAGCAAAAATGCTGCTGCCACGTAAAGAAATTGGGCCTGATGGCACAGAGATTGACCCCAGGCAGGAGCTGATTGACAAAATACTGGAATATAAAAGATTTAAAGAAGCATCTTTAAAAATGGCTGAGATGGAAGCCCTGCGTATGCTGATGATAAAACGCGGCAACCTGCAAAAAGAACTTTCACAAATAGGCGAGGATGCTTCCGAGGGTACCGAGATACAAACGGTTACCATGTTTAAGCTGATGAAAGCTTTTGAAAAGGTTATGCAACGCCTGCATGAGAGAAATAATAAGCCTGTACATACGGTTGTGCAATATAACTACACACAGGAAGGCAGCCGCGAGTTTATGTTTGCCATGGTGCATAAAGAAAAGACCGTTTCGTTTGAAAAATTATTCGAGGTTTGCGAGAACAGGATACATGCCATATTTCTTTTTCTTTCCCTGCTGGAACTGGCGCAGCAGCGTTATATGAGCATACTTTCAGGTGAAGGCATGAATAATTTTATCGTGGAATGGAATGAGGAGAGGGAAGAAGAAGTGCTTACGGAAATCGCAGTATAGAATTAATAACTAAAATTAGAGTTTCTCCGCTTCAGGCTCTATAAACTGTCTATTTTATCCCCGTCATTATTCATTTGAAAGAATCACTTTGACTTAAGGGTAAGAATTTCATTCAAATTAATACCTACTATTTCTATAGAATTAATACATTTGCTCCACTTAACAAATATTTATTAAACCAAATACAATGAAAAAGGGTAAAAAATATCTTTCTTTTTTTATTATTGCCTTAATATTTGCAACCAAAGCTTCTGCTGATATTGTAACCGACTGGAACTTAATAACCGTGAAAGCAACCAAAATTGCCGGTTATAACAGCAATTTAGGCAGCCGTATAGAGGCTATTGAATCCATTGCAGTGTATGATGCTGTAAACTCCATTAAACAATTTGGCACGCCTTATCATTATTTCGTGCGCCCTGCGGGAACCGCATCTGCAGAGGCGGCTGTGGCACAGGCGGCACACGATGTATTGGTAAATTATTTTCCTGCACAAAAACCTTCGCTTGATTCGGCTCTCACAGCCAGCCTGGGCAATGTAAAAGATGACGGCATACCAAATGGCCAGGCGGTAGGTACGGCCGCAGCAGCAGATATAATCGCCCTGCGATTGAATGATGGTTGCGAACCCAATATAAGTTATCCCGGGCCACAAACACCTGGTGCAGGCCAATATCGTCCAACCCCGCCTGCTTTTATGCCGGGCGTTAACAAACAATGGGGAACGGTAAAACCCTTTTTGCTTAAAGCATGTAACCAGTTTCGCCCTTTGCCGCCACCTGCGGTAAGCAGCGAAGGTTTTAAAAAGGCGCTTGCCGAAGTGGCAGATATTGGCTCTTTAAAGAGCACTACACGCACAGCGGAACAAACGCATATCGCGCAGTTTTATAAGCAGGATGCAGAATTAACCGTAAATGAAGCGGCACGGCAACTGGCTATACAACATCATACATCACTGGAAGATAACGCGCTTATTTTTTTGCTGACTGATATTGCCGAAGCGGATGCACGCATAGCTATTTGGGATGGCAAATACAATTATCTTTTCTGGCGGCCTGTTACCGCGTTAAATGCTAATGCTGATGGTAATGTTACAAATAATTATGCAGCATGGCAGCCATTGCTTGCCACGCCTCCGCACCCAAGCTACCCATGTGGCCACTGCGGCACTGTTACAGCGGGCTTTGAAATATTAAAAGTATTTTTTGGGGGTAAAAATACGATTGAATTGCACACTACAACAGCAGGTGAGCCTGCAAGGGTGATACAGTCATTAACGATAGGTGAGGCCGAAAACGGTTGGAGTCGCATTTATGGCGGCATTCATTATGGCTTCGATGTTGATGCAGCCAATAAATTAGGAAATGATGTAGCCAGGTATGTATTGGCGCATGGCCCGAAAAAGAAGTGATCACGGTAGTTTCGTTTTTTGGCAGGATGGCTGCGGGAACCCGGCCATTTTACCATTTACTCAAATATCCATAATAAAATAGGTTGTTGGGATGCATCAATCTTAAGCGCCAATTGTTTTATAAAACCATCTGAAACCATAGCACACCCAAGACTATTGCAGATGGGGAAAGGCTTTACTTCTTTTTCAGGTACCAGGTAATAGCTGTGCAACACAATATTTCTGTCAAAAGCATTGCTGTTGCTCTTATCAAGCCCGTATAGTTTATAAGCAATGCCAAACCGGCCATTATATCTATACCCCACTTTATATTTTCCCTTAGCACTGCATCCGCAGCCGGGCTGGTTAGAGAATGCAGCCTTTTCAAGAAAACGGGTATTGCAACTGCCGTGTGCCACCAGGCCGGCATTCAGAATACTGTCGCGATCAAGGTCATAGACAAAAAATCGGTTCTGCCCTCCCGGCAAGCTCATATCCAATAAAAAGCAAAACCCGGTATTGTAACTATTTTCAGCAGCGAATATTTTTGCCTGGGCAGCAAATGAGTTTAACTTGTTTAGTTCGTCTTTGTCCGAAATACGTATCGCAAATTTTTTGCACGAACGGGTTGCATTAAAATTTGTATTCAAAGACGCCGCATAATAAACGCCAACAAAGGCGAGTATAAAAAGGAGGGTGAAGAGCAGTATTTTTTTCATACAACAGTATGTATGTTTATAAGATGCTATTACAAAGAATCTCCATAAGGGAAATAAATATTTATTTTTAAAAAGCAGGAATATTGAAGTATTATGATATCTCTTGCAATATGTTTTAAGTGATTGTGCAGTAAACCGCTCCTAAGTTTTTAAATAGCAGGAACAATGGATATTTATCACATAATTTTATATGACTATCCACATATATCAACCTAAACAATGTTATGAACAACCTTTGTGTGCTTTGTGATCTTCCTTTGAGCGCTTTGTGGTAAAAAAGAAATAAAACCACAAAGATTCACGAAGAAAATGCTACACAAAGGACACTAAGGCTTATTCCGGTTGCTATATGCGGATAGTCATATAATTTTAAGCTGCATTTTTATAGCAACACTTTTAAAGCCGCAATAATGAAACATAACTTAACAACTTGCCTGCTTATCATCATGTTGCCACTATCTGTATTGGCGCAACAGAAGCCAGAACAAATTCCGCTTTGGTCTAATGGAGCCCCTGGTTTTGAAAATCTGCATAACCAGCCGGAGGAAGCAAAGGATTATTGGGTAAGGCATATAAATAATCCATCCATAACAGTTTACCCTGCACCAAAAGAAAAAGCTACAGGAGCGGCAGTGGTTATATGCCCAGGCGGCGGCCACCGGCTGCTTGTGTATAATGCAGAAGGGGTAGATCCCGCAGTTTTTTTAAACAACATAGGCGTTACCGCTTTTGTTTTAAAATATCGGCTTGGACGTGATACAGGTTCACCTTATTCAGTAGATATTCATCCGCGCGAAGATGCTTACAGGGCTATGCGTCTCGTACGAAGCCGGGCAGTTGAATGGAACCTTGATACAAACAGGATAGGGATAATGGGATTTTCTGCCGGCGGCGAAGTTGCAGACATGATAGCTTACGCACCGGGGCAAGGAAATGCAAACGCGCCTGACCCTATTGACAGGCTTAACGGCAAGCCTAACTTTCAAATACTTATTTACCCTGGGCCGGGTTATATACCCGATTCAATACCACATAACACCGGGCCTGCTTTTTTGCTTGCAGCAAATGATGACCCATGTTGTTCTGAATCTACTATAAAACTTTTTCATTTGTACAGGGCAGCAAAGGTGCCTGTTGAGCTGCATATATTCACACAAGGCGGCCACGGTTTTAATATGGGCAACAGGTCTAAACTTTACTCTTTAAAAAACTGGCCGCAACGGTTAGCCGAATGGTTAAGTGATAATAACATACTTGTTTCAAAATAGGGGGCTTTAGCTACCATTCCACGCCCGGAAATGTTCTTTGTAAAATCTGCATTTCTTTTAAAATAGCATTAAGGTGTTTTGTATGACGTCCTTCTTTACCTGAGAACTTTGTATTACCTTCTTTAAAGAAAAATGTATTTGTCAGGGTTGCTTCCGTAAAAATTTCTTTTACTTTTTGTTGCCATAAGGGCTTTAGTAAAAGAATATTTGTTCCGAAGCCTTCTGTAGCGGCGGCTTTTTCGTAATTAGCGGGGATAAATAATTCACTTGTAAAAGGGCTGAGTATATTAATTGCGTGCAACATGCGCTCATGGCTTTCGCCGGTGCCGTCCCCTAACCGTATTACCCATTCGCTGCTCCAGCGTAAATGGTAAGTAACTTCTTTAAAGGCTTTTTCTGCAATAGCTGCAATTTGCAAGTCACTGCTGCTTTGTAATTGCTGATATAAATAATATTGGTATGTGCTAAAGAAAAACTGCCTTAATATTGTTACTGCCCAATCGCCGTTTGGCTGCTCAACTAATAAACAATTTTTAAAGTCTTTTGCCTCCCGAAAATATGCAAGAGTATCTTCAGAAACTCCGGTGGTGTGGGATTGCAAAGCTGCATATTGATAAAAATTTCTCGCCTGCCCAATAAGGTCTAATGCAATATTGGTTATGGCAATATCCTGTTCCAATACAGGCGCATGGCCGCACCATTCGCTGTTGCGATGGCCTAATACCAAAGCATTATCTGCAAGATGGAGGATGTAGTCAATCAGTTGATTGGTAGAAGAATAGTTGATTGGTAAGGGAATAGTTGATTGGTAAGGGTCTATTGATTGGCTGCTTAGTTGATCACCTGGTTTTTTATATTGATCCATCACCAAATTTTTATAAGTTTTTTCTTAGGTAAACAATATAACCATTTAATAATTTGCCAACCCCATCAATTTTCGTTTTGTAATAATCCAACTGCTCTGCAGTAATATAGCTGCAATCCATTGCATCAATTAAATGGTTATATGTTTCACTTAAAGAGCCACGTGATTGAATACAAAAGTGTAGTTGGTCTTTAAATGAAAATCTTCCATGTCCCTCGCTTACGTTGGCAGTGACAGATCTTGAGCTGCGTATAAGTTGATCCGCCAATCTATATTTTTCTTCGGGAGGAAACAGCTTAACCAATTGAAAAATCTCATTTTTAAGTTCTCTTCCTTTTTTCCAAACTTCTAAGTCAGTGAAACTCTGGTGCGAATTATCATTCATAAATTTAAGTTACATAGCTTTACTCTTCAACCGGCTCTTACTAATCAACTATTCTTTTTACAAACCAACTGGTTCTTACCAATCAACTGGTTTGTTACCAATCAACTTTTTTGCTACTTACATATTCTTTACTTCTTCCGGAATATTGTAAAAAGTTGGGTACCTGTAAACCTTATCATTAGCGGGATCATAAAGGCTTTCTGCTTCATCCGGGTTGCTGGCGTGTATGTATTTGCTTTCAACCACCCATATACTCACTCCTTCCATACGGCGGCAATACACATCCCTTGCATTTTCCATTGCCATTTGGGCATCTGCCGCATGCAGGCTGCCGGCATGTTTATGGTCAAGCCCCTGTTTGCTGCGGATGAATATTTCCCAAAGAGGCCAGGAAGCCCCCAATCCCCCTACCCCTGTCTGTACCGGCACGGGCGGGCCTAAAGGGGGGCTCGCAAACCCGTTACTTTTTTCAGCAGCAGTTTCGTTTTTCTCTTCCCCGAAATCTCCGTAGTAATATTTATTAAATAGTCGCATTTATCAACTTTTTTGTTTGCAATTGTGTAATTGTCCTTTTTAAATATGCCGCTCCGATGGAGCTTTAAAAACACGCTCGTTCAATATTGCTACTAAGATTTCGCCACTATGTGGCTTGACCAATTTTTATCATCCTGCTTATCAATCATTTCACAAGTTTTTGTAAAATTGAGTATTGAATGTTAAATATTGTTTATTGAATATTTCCTCCTCACTGTCTTTACTGCACCGCTTTAGGGCAGCGGCTTCCGTTTTTTCTCTCTGCTCCCTTTAGGGATGGGGCTTCTTCTCTCGTTCTCTCTGCTCCCTTTAGGGCAGGGGCTTCTTTTCTCTCTCCTCTCCCTCAGGGCCGGGGCTTCTTCTCCTTTTTCTTAGCATATTCCATCGCAGCTTCCCTCACCCATGCGCCGTCATCCCAGGCTTTTTGTCTTGCTTCCATGCGTTCTTTATTACAAGGCCCGTTTCCGTTTACCACGTTCCAAAACTCGTCCCAGTTTATCTCGCCAAATTTGTAATGGCCGCTTTCTTCATCCCATTTCAATTCTGCATCGGGCAACGTTAATCCAAGCGCCTTTACCTGGCCCGCACATATATCCACAAATTTTTGCCTAAGCTCATCATTGCTCAGGCGCTTAATTTTCCATCGCATGCTTTGCTCAGTATGCGGCGAGGCCTCGTCCGGTGGCCCGAACATCATTAAACTGGGCCACCACCAGCGGTTAATGGCATCTTGTGCCATATCATGCTGCC
>JABDFW010000017.1:1442-44869 GCA_013286305.1 Bacteroidota bacterium | reverse complement strand
CAATACAGCTAATGGCCGCGGGGCTCTTTTTGCAAATATATCAGGCAGTAATAACGCAGCTTTTGGAACCGTCGCACTAAATTCATGCGCCGCAAGCAATAATACTGCAATAGGCAGTTCTACGCTTAGTTATAATGGATCAGGAAGCGACAACACCGCAGCAGGTTATGGTGCATTGACAGAAAACACAGGGTATCAAAATACTGCTATTGGAAGCCAGGCTTTATACTCCAGTACATATTCTTTTGGTTTTTCTACATTTTCTCCAACAGGCATGGGCAATACAGCCACAGGCTTCCAGGCATTAGCTGCTAACAGTCCAGGCAATTATAATACAGCAAATGGTTTCGGCGCACTTTTACATAACCTGCTGGGCAATTATAATACTGCTGTCGGAACCAATACCTTAAGTTCTGATTCAAGTGGATCATTTAATGTAGGAGTAGGATACAACGCGGATATTGACCCTGGTATAACTAACAGTATTAATATTGGTGTTAATGTGCATATAACTCACAACAATGAGGCTGTTATCGGAAACCCTGCTACTGTTGATTTCGCGGGCCCGATATATTTAACAGTAAGCGATGGGCGCTTTAAAAAAGACATAAATGAGAATGTACCCGGCCTTGATTTTATTAAATCCCTGCGGCCTGTTAGTTACCGGTATAAATCTCACGAATTACAACAGTTCCTGATGCAGAACAATGCCAAAAGACTTGCTGATGCAAACAGCCTTGATTATACAGAAGCAGAAAGCAAAGTACACCTGGGCTTTATAGCCCAGGATGTGGAAAAACTAATGAATGAAAAAGGCTATAAAGGCAGTATGGTAAAAAAACCAGCCACTGCAAACGATAATTACGGCCTTGCCTACAGCGAATTTATAGCCCCAATGGTAAAAGCCATTCAGGAACTTTCAACGCAAAGCGATTCTTTAAAAGAAGCTATAAATAACCAGCCGAAAATAAATGACGGTTTGCAACAGCAGTTAAACGACTTAAAAGCACTCGTGTTAAGCGTGCAGCAAAAACAAGAGCAATGCAGCCCATGTAATGCCATAGGCGCAAATACACAGACATCTAATATAAATATTACTAACGGTGCAGTGCTTGAGCAAACCGTACCCAACCCTTTTAACAACAATACTATTATACGTTATTATATTCCATCCACAGCGATAAGTGCACAAATGATGATAACCAACGTAAGCGGGCAGATTCTAAAAAATTATCTGTTAAGCGGCAAAGGCTCGGGGCAAACAATAATAGCAGCAGGCGAACTTGGCAGCGGTAATTATTTTTATACTTTGCTGCTTGATGGCAAAAAAATAGCGACCAAACAAATGGGGCTGTTGCAATAATTTTTTTTAGGGGGATTTTTAAAGAAGACCGGCGCCAATCGCCGGTTTTTATTTTTATGTTTTCCTGTTTATATTTTCCAAAACTCATCAGCATAGTCCTCTGCCGGGCATGCTGTATGGGCACTTTTCAGTTGAACACCAATCTCTGCCAGTGTTTCAGCGGGCAATGCGGATTCTAAGAAGGGGAATAATATTCTTTCTTCAAACCGGATATGATCGTCTATTAATGTTACAAGCGCTGCACAGGCAGGGGAATCGTCATTTGCACTGTTATATATTTTTGTAACAAGGGCTGCTATTTCACTATGTTGCGCAAGCGCGGTATTACAAAGCTCACTATCCAGCCGGTTAAATAAAATCGTTTCTTCTTCAGTAAAATGTTGTTTTAAATATGTTTCCCAATAGTAATGTATATAGCGGGCAACTCGGGCAGGTTCAGTTTTATGTTGCAGCCCCTTCTTTACTTTCAGGCAAAATAATAACCCGGAATGATGATCCCTTGAAAGTGGTACAATATTTTCATTTCGTTTTATTGGTTTACCGGCCATACCATTTTATTTAAGCAATGTGGTTACATAATGTAACAGTACCAGTGCATGTGTGTGCTTTTCATCTTTGCCGGCATATATCAGTGTTACCGTTTTCTTTTCGGTCGCATATTCAATTAATTCGTCAACTGCACCGGATTTTTTCAATTCAGCACGGTAGCTTTTGCTGAAAGCTTCCCATTTTTCAGGCTCATGGTTAAACCATTTTCGTAACGCTATTGATGGGGCAATATCCTTCATCCATAAATCTATATGGGCATCTTTTTTAGTAACACCCCTTGGCCACAAGCGGTCAACCAGCACGCGAAAACCATCCATTTTATCAAAAGGCTCATACGCCCTTTTTATTTTTATTGTAATAGCCATTTGCAACGATTTAATACTGCTTTGGCAAATTTTTATGCTGCACATACTACTAAACACAATATACGCAGAAATGTTTCGACAGCTTTCAATCACAAACCTTCTTCATATTACAGGACATTGCCTGTACCACTTAAGTTTTTTGGCTTACTGCCAATGGTATTGTTTTTGCTGTATTGCTGTAGCGTATTTTTTACAAATAAACCGGGTGGGGTTATTTCATTACAACTTGGCCGTAAGCTATAAATTTTATTATGGTAACAGAAAAACAATTACCGCAAAAGCCTTTTATTAAAGATGAGTATACCGGCGATCAATTACTAAATGGTGTTTTTTTTCCCCACAATGATAAACTTTACGGCCAGCTTTTAAAAAACCTGCCTATGGCTGTATATACCTGTAATAAGGAAGGCCGGATAACGTATTATAACGACCTGGCTGTAAAATTATGGGGTTATACGCCCGATATACATAATGACACATTGAAATTTTGCGCCTGCTTTAAAGTATTTCTTCCCGATGGCACATTTTTGCCACCAGCTAAAACACCTATGGCGGTAGCCCTGCAAACCGGGCAGTCATTTCGTAATACAACAGCAATTGTTGAAAGGCCGGATGGATCAACCTTTTATGCATCAGTTAATATTGATCCCTTATTTGATGAACAAAATAATATTAGCGGCGCTATAAATATTTTCCAGGATATTACTGATTACAAGCTTACCGAAACAGCGCTTCGTGAAAGCGAAGCAAAATACCAGCAATTAGTGCAGGCATTGCCCGCTGCCCTTTACAGTACCGATGCACAGGGTTGTATAACATCCTTTAATGAAGCCGCTGTAACCCTCTGGGGCCGCAGGCCGGTGATTGGCAGGGATGTATGGTGCGGGTCATGGAAAATTTACGCTGAAGATGGGTCACCGCTTCCGCTGGATACCTGCCCCATGGCTATTACCTTAAAAGAAGGCAGGGCGGTAAGGGGCGTACAAATAATCATTGAGCGGGAGGATGGCACAAGAAGGTACGTAGCCCCCCATCCAACACCTGTTTTTAACAGTAAAGGCAAGATCACCGGCGCCGTAAATATGCTAATTGATATTACGGAATTAAAACAATCTGAGCAGGCTTTGCTGGAAAGCGAAAAAACATTGCAGAAAAAAGTGGAGGAGAGAACAGCTGAAATAAAAAAGAAAAATGAAGAGTTGACAATCAGCGAAGAAAAGTATCATAAAATGATAGAAGAGGTGGAAGATTATGCTGTATTGCTGTTGGATAAGGAAGGCATTATACAAAACTGGAATAAGGGCGCAGAAAAGATTAAAGGGTATAAAGAGCAGGAAATAGTTGGGAAAAACTTCAGGATATTTTACAGGCCTGAAGATCAGGAAAAAAAACTGCCTGAACAACTGATAAACGAAGCGATAACAAACGGTAAAGCCATACATGAAGGCTGGCGTGTACGTAAGAACGGAGCCACATTTTGGGGAAGCATCGTTATAACCGCTTTGCATAATGACTTTAACGAGGTGATCGGCTTCTCCAAAGTGACCCGCGACCTGACAGAGAGAAAAAATGCAGAAGATAAGATAAAACAATATGCCAGCGAACTGGAATTTCAGAATAAAGAGCTTCAGCAATTTGCTTACGCTGCAGCGCATGACATGAAAGAACCTTTAAGAAAGATACAGTTTTATAACACCTTTCTTTTAGACGCTGAAATGCAGTTACCGGATAAAGAAAGAAATTATTTAAAACGCTCAATTGCTGCCGCTTCACGCATGCAGCATTTGATAGATGACCTGCTCACTTATTC
The DNA here is from genome assembly GCA_013286305.1 of Bacteroidota bacterium. Classification (GTDB taxonomy): domain Bacteria; phylum Bacteroidota; class Bacteroidia; order Chitinophagales; family Chitinophagaceae; genus JABDFW01. Next base: position 40,782 of record JABDFW010000017.1, on the reverse strand, counting down.
CAAAAATACCGGGGAAACAGACAAATTTGAACCCATTGACCTGAATAAGATAGTAGCGGACATATTAGTTTTACACAATGATATTATTGAAGAAACAGGCGCTGCTGTTGAAATTGCACCACTACCTGATGTGATGGGAATCCCTTTTCAGCTTGCCCAATTATTTGATAACCTGGTGGGCAATGCCCTTAAATATCACCATCCGCAGCGGGTGCCGCATATCACCATTAGCTGTGAAAAGGTAAACGGAACGGACATGAGAGAGTATTATCCGGATACTAAAAATGATTTTTATAGAATTTCTATTACCGATAACGGAATTGGGTTTGAACAGGAGTATTCAAATAAAATATTCGAAATGTTCCAGCGGCTTCATGGGAGAGAGGATTATCCGGGAACAGGTATCGGCCTTGCGATATGTAAAAAAATCGTTCAAAATCATCATGGCTTTATTCATGCAACAGGCGAATTTAACCAGGGGGCCAGGTTTAATATTTATCTTCCTTGTGATTAAAGATCAAATTGCTGCTGCATATTTTAAGCATTGCTGCACCATCAATGCAAGCTCAGAAGCTTTATTGGGTTTTGCGAAATACTGTACCGCACCTTTATCCAGGCATTGCTTTATATGTTCCGGTTGCATGGAAGTGCTCCAAACTACTTTAGGAATAGCTCTATAACGGGCATCACCGAAGAGTTTTTCTAAAACCTCAGCAGCGTTCAGCAAAGGCATTTTATAATCGAGTATGATAAGACAAGGTAGTTCTGTATCAGCGCAGTTTGCAAGGTGTTTAACAGCCCTCATTCCATCTAATACCGTTTGCACACGGGTAAGCGGGTCTGCATCCTCAATTGCAGTTTTCAAAATATCCTGATCTTCTGTGTCATCGTCCGCCAAAAGAATATATTTCAATTTTTCTGCCATGTAGTTTTTTATGGTAAGACGAGCGGCCCGGAAGTAAACCGCCTAAAGATAAAAAATCCTGCATATTATAAATTAATAATTATTTATATAAGCAGATAATTTAAAAGCAACATTCAATTTCTGTTTTTCAAAAATATTTTCACTTTTTTTGGTTTTTAAAACCCTTACAGGCTATATAATAAGCCCTCGAGTGGCTGTAATTTGGGATTTATAAAATAATATTTAGTTAAATAATTGGTGGAATGCAATGTTTATGTATATTCGTCCGCCAAAAAAAAAGACCCTCTGTAGAAACAGACGGCCTCTAACGATTGCTTGCCATATGAAAATTTTCAAAATTTTTTTTTGCGTCTGAAGACCGGGAAAACCTGGTATTCACTTAGGCCTCTAACTTAACTTGCCCCTTTTTTCGATTGCTTGCTGTATGAATTCCCTTATCTTCTATGTAAAAATACAAGCCCGTGTAAACCTATACAAATCAACTTTGTAGCTATTTTATTATGCCAAAAAGGTAAAAAAATAGCCAAACCATTGCAGGCACTATGTTTCACGCCAATTTTATTATTATGCCCAACTAAATTTTGACAGGGGTAATTGAGATTTGAAAAGGGCGGAATTGGAATTCTATTGTTTATACCCCGATAAATTATATACTATCACTTTGATTAACAGTTTCTGATGATCCGGTTGATGTTAAGTGCCGGGATTTATATACCTTTGTTATACCCAAAAAAAAGGGCCCTCTGTAGAAACAGACGGCCTCTAACGATTGCTTGCCATATGAAAATCTTGATAATTATTTTTTCGGTTTGAAGGCCGGAAACCCGGTTATTTAATATGGGCTTCTAACTTTATTTGCTTTGCTTTTCGATTGCTTGCTAATATGATTTCCTGATCTTCTATGTAAAAGTACATGGGAGTATAACACAGTACAAAACAACTTTTTATTGATTTTATCATGCCAAAAAGGTAAAAAAAACATGAAAGCCTTACCGGCATTATGTTTTAGGAGAATTTTATATTATGTCCAACCGCATTACAGATGCATTGTTTCAGTTGATCTGCTCTCTTGAAAAGTCAGAAAAAAGGCATTTTAAACTTTATATAAAGAGGAGCTCGGCAAAGGAAGACCTTAAGATCATCCAGCTATTTGATGCAATGGATAAACTGGAGGAGTACGACGAGAAACTGTTGCTTAAGAAACTTCCCTTTGTTACAAAGCCCCAATTAGCTAATTTAAAAACGCATTTATATAAACAGTTGCTTGCAAGCCTAAGGCTGCTTAAAAGCACCGAAAATATTGACCTGCAATTAAGTGAACATTTAGACGATGCCCGGCTATTGTATAACAAAGGGCTTAAGCTGCAAAGCCTTAAAATATTAGAGAAAGCCAAAGAAATTGCCAAAGCCAATCATAAATTCAATTTTTTGGCGCAGGTAATATCGCTGGAGAAAAAGATTGAGACGCTGCACATAACCCGCAGTTCCACAGACAAAACAGCCACTCTTGCCGCAGAGGCACTGCAGATAAGCGGCCACATTGACCGTGTCACGCGTTTATCAAACCTGGCATTGCTGCTATACCGCTGGTACATAAAGAATGGCCATGCCCGCAATGAAATGGACGGTAACGACCTAAAGAAGTTTTTTAGCCAAAGCCTGCCCGCCGATGTAAATGAGATAACAGAATTTTACGAGAAGCTTTACCTGTACCAAAGCTATTGCTGGTATGCTTTTATAAGACAGGATTTTTTGCTGTATTACCGTTACAGCCAAAAATGGATAGACCTGTTTGACGAAGACGAATCAATGATAAGCGTGGAAACAGGCCACTATATTAAAGGCATGCATAACCTGCTTAACGCGCATTTTGACCTGCGCAATTTTCAGCAATTTCAAAAAACGCTTTTGAAATTTGAAGCGTATGCAAAAACGCCGGTTGCAAACCAGCACGATAATTTTCGCATTCATACTTTTATTTATATAAACAGCGCCAAAATAAACTGGCACTTAATGCTTGGCAATTTTAAGGAGGGGCTTGAATTAGTGCCCGGTATTGTAGAAAAACTGCAGGAATATGCTCTTTATATTGATGGCCACCGCATATTAGTATTTAATTATAAAATTGCCACCTTATATTTTGGCAGCGGCGATTATTCCACTTCAATTGATTACCTGCAAAAGATCATCAACGGCGAAGCCGACCTTCGTATTGACCTGCAGTGTTATGCCAGGCTGCTGCATTTAATGGCGCATTATGAATTGGGTAATTTTGAAATAATAGAATCGTTGATAAAATCGGTCTATCGTTTTATGGCGAAAATGAAAAACCTTACTGTGGTGGAAGAAGAAATGTTTCGTTTTCTGCGCAGTTCATTCAAAGTATCTGCCCGCCAGTTAAAACCCGAACTGGAAAAATTTCTTAATAACATAAAACACCTGGAGAGAAGCCGTTTTGAAACAAGGTCATTCGCTTATCTTGACACCATCTCCTGGCTGGAAAGTAAAGTGTATGCCAAGCCTTTAAGCGCCATAATACATAATAAATATTTGGCAAGCAAAAGGAGTTTGGACAACAGCATGATGCGGCTTAGCTGAAAATTCTTTTATCAAATGGAAACTTCTCTGTAGCTATTATTTTTATCCTCCTGAAGTCAGCACGATAGGGGTTTATAAGAAAATTATAATCACCTTGTGTTACTGAAGATGGAATTTGAAGTATGCAATATTTGTTGTCACGCACAAATTTGTCTCCAAATATTTGTGTTGAAACCGGGTGGGGAAACGTATTCCAATCTGCAGGAAGGTCAGCCACATTTATCTTTTGTAATGATATGTCGCCGGGCACAAATATGGTTACCATCACATAGTCTGCAGGTATTGTTGCCAGTGTGAAATGAACTGCAACTTCAGCCATGGCCAGAGATCTGTTAGCAGCGGTGTAGATCAGTTCAACCCCAACGGAATTCCATCTTGCGCCTTTTATTGCAGCGCCTTTTCCGGACAATGTTCCGGCAAATTTTTCTCTTGATAACCTGAATACTTCCATCAGGCTAAAATTCCATAATTGATCCTGGTGAGCTCTCCCATTACCATTTCTTTTCCATAAGAATCTCTTAGCAGATCCTTTGGTTTTAAACCTCCAAGTGAAAAATTTGGAGTGTCAAGCCATAATTTAAACTTATCCATATCTCCGAAAACATCCAGCCCCACATTTGTTACTTCAGCCATTTCAATTATTTTTTCTGATTGAATTGGTTTGAACTGCCTTGAAGACTCCTTATAACGTTGTAACGATTTTGCTGAAATTTCTAACAACCCGGCCCAATCGCTTTCGCTGAATGGCGTAGAAAGTTTAATTAAGTTAAATAATGAATAAGGCACTCCTTCCCTGATGATTAGTATCATGAGCATCTTATTTGAAAAAAGCTCGGAATAAGTTATATTGGCTTTGTTTGACAGGAATTTCTGATCAATATCCAGGCTTTTAAAAAGTGAGGATATTTCTTTATCAAGTTTCCTTTTGATAGTTATGCCTGTTTCTGCCATACGATATAATTTTTAGACAATTGACTACAAATTTAGGACAAATTTCCAATAAAATATAATTTTAAATTATCCTTAGTTTTTGCGATCCATAATTGCTCAATTCTCTACCTGGAATGCCCTGTTAAGCCCCCATATAACTTCTTCCGGTTTGCGCGCAGATGGAATAAAATCCCTTAAAGGCCTTATGATCTTTGGGTACTCGTCAATAAAAGCAATGTTGGGCACTTCGGTTAAGTTAAAATTGTTCATGTGTTGTAAAAACCTTGTTTTATTACCGCCCCAATATTTAATATATTTTGATTCAGAAACAAATATCTCCGTCAATACTTCCTTTGTATGATGCAGTAACCCAAATTCCAGCGAACAATCCATCGTTAACTCTTTATGAAACACAGTTAGTTTGCGAATGATATCCTCAAAAGGAAAAGGATCTGTTGTTATGGCTTCATCATCATACAAACCATAGGTGCAGGAAATTTCGCCGGGCATATCACCCGCAAGTGTAAGAAACAGTTCCCACAACTTATTATTGTTAATATTTATTTCCGCGCTAAATTCAAAATGAAGCTGGGGTGTTTTATTTGGATGGATAATATACCCCTCTGTAATATTGGCTGCTTTTCTTTTCGCCAGCAGTTCCTGTATGTCATCGCGGTGTGGTAATTCGGATGCAGTAGGGATACGTATTGTAACAGGCAACGTTAACATACTGCAAATATAGCCATTTGCATACTGCTATTTTTTCTCAACAGATTTTGTAAAAAAGGTAAACACATGGTAAAATTTATTGTTAGGTATATGCTTAAGGGGCTGTTTATAATTTCAAATATAGATATCTTATGCTGGCTAAATACACTTTGGCTAAAGCCAATACCCATAGTTTTATCTAACCCCAGCTTTAAAGCTGGGGTTAATTGAAGAAGGTGCGAACGGCTTTAGCCAAAGTGTATTTTTAAATGAAATTTTAAAGAGTTATTAAGCTTAATAATAAATGAAATATTCTGCTCAACTTTGAGTAATGAAAACACTTAAAACAATATTATATGCAATCCTGCGGAATAATTTTATTGGCAGCCGGTAGTTCCCAACGTATGGGCCAGGCAAAACAGTTGTTGGATTATAATGGCGTAAGCCTTTTGCAGCACAGCCTGCAAGCCGCTTTAGATGCAGAGGCAGAACCGGTAATATTAGTAACAGGCGCTGACGCCGGTTTAATAGAAAAGGAAGTACACGATAAGCGGATAAATGTTGTTGAAAATGCGGAGTGGGAAGAAGGTATTGCCTCGTCCATCCGTTGCGGGCTAAATGCATTACTTGAAATTGAGCCTGATATTGAAGAGGCTATTTTTATGGTTTGCGACCAGCCTTATGTAACATCTGCTTTGTTAAATGAATTGACAGGCGCAAAGATTGAAACAGGCAAGGACATTATTGCCTGTGCTTATGCCGGCACAGTTGGCACGCCGGCTTTATTCAGCAAAGATTATTTCCCGCTTTTACTGGAATTGGAAGGAGATGAGGGCGCTAAAAAAATTTTAAAGGAATACATGGATTCTGTCGGGGTGATCTCTTTTCCCAAAGGAAGCATTGATATTGATACACTGCAGGATTATGAGAATTTGGAGAGAAGCGGGGGTTGAATTTGTTGACCAATCTTATTTGTTAAAATATATTTCGATCTTAAACGTCCGTGTTTATAGAAGGCAAACAAAACAAATACAAATAAATGAGTCTTTTAAAAACATTAGGTAAAAACCCCTCTGGCGCAGTATTAGAAAAAGTAAAACAATCTCCCAATTATAAAAATAACGCTTTCAAAAACAGCAGTCCGACCGTAATGATGGCCGGGAATGATTCTTTTATAAAAATTTTATGGAAATTTATTAATAAGCCGCCTGGAACAAAACCGGCGGGTCTTATTCCATCTGTAAAAACAGATTTGAAAACATTAAATGCCGAAAAGCCTGTAATTGTTTGGTTTGGGCACTCCTCCTATTTTATTCGTATCGGCGGCACGAATATTTTAGTTGACCCTGTTTTTAGCGGGCATGCTTCGCCATTTTCATTTACCGCAAAAAGTTTTCCTGGCGCGAATGTGTATGGCGTTGACGATATTCCGCCGGTAGATATATTAATTATCACCCATGACCATTATGATCACCTGGACTATGAAACTGTTTTAAAGCTAAGATCGAAAACAACATTGGTTTGTACTTCTCTTGGTGTAGCATCACACTTAGTTTACTGGGGCTTTGATAAAAATAATATTATTGAGTTTGATTGGTGGGACAGTAAAAATATTTCACCGGGTATAAAAATATCAACAACAACTGCAAGGCATTTTTCAGGGAGAAGCTTTGTACGAAACAAAACACTGTGGTCGGCTTTTATTTTAGATGCTTACGGCTATAAAATATATATAGGCGGCGATAGCGGCTACGATAATCATTTTAAGAGAATAGGCGACACATTTGGGTCTTTTGATCTTGCCATATTGGAATCAGGGCAATACAATACTGCATGGCCGCAAATACACATGATGCCGGAAGAAACAGTACAGGCATCTGTTGATTTAAAAGCAAAGGTGCTTTTGCCTGTGCACTGGGGCAAATTTTCTCTTTCCATGCATGCGTGGGATGAGCCTGTCAGGCGCGTTATGGCAAAGGCCGGGGAACTTGGAGTAAGGGTAACCACGCCAATGATAGGGGAGCAGGTTATAATTGATGAGTGCTATCCCGATAGCAAATGGTGGGAAGGGGTGGGAAAGTGAAGAGTGAACGATAGTCAACTTGCAATCTATGTTGAAAGTAGACAATGAAATTCTTATAAAACAACATGTTTTTTGTAACAACGTCTCCTCATTTTCACTTTTCATTTTTGACCCCTCATCCCAAATATTCTTGCGTAAAGTGTGTTAAATATTTGTTAACGCTAACATATAACTTGTTTCGTACGTATATGGTTGTATCTTCGGTGTATGAAAGTGGAAATGCTGAACAATAATGCTGAACCAACAAAAGCACAACTGGAAATTTTGCAGGTGCTTTGGAAATACGGGCCATCCACCGTTCGCTTTGTGAACGACCAGCTAAGCCAGCAAAAACAGGCTGTGAGTTACACTTCAACATTAAAGCTTATGCAGATAATGCATGAAAAGGAAATGCTGAAAAGGGATGAAACCAATATGACGCATGTATACAGTGCTGCGCTGGAAGAACAAAAAATAAAGAAAGTTGTATTGGATAAATTTGTTGATTCGATGTACGATGGATCGGTTAAAAACCTGATGCTGGAATTATTGGGAAATGAAAAAACATCAAATAAGGAGTGGGAAACCATTAAAGAACTGCTGAATAAGCTTGATTAATTATAAGGAAGCGTAAAACTATTTGTATGAATTTTTTAACGGGTAAAATTATACAGGCAATTTGCTGGACGCTATTGCACTCCCTTTGGCAGGGCTTGCTGCTGGCAGTTGTTACCGGTATAGTTATGGTGCTTTCAAAAAGATCAAGCTCATCTGCCAGGTATAATTTATTGTCGGTATTGTTTGTATTGTTTATTGTTACTACGGCCTTTACTTTTAAAAGGGAGATGCATTTGGCAACCGCCGTTGATCATTCACAAATTACTTCGCCAAATATCACTATAGCCACAAACAACGATAATTCTTATCCGGGTATAACCAACAATGCTGCTCCGCAGCAAAACTTTACTGCAAAATTTATTAAATACTTTAATACGCATGCATCGCTTATAGTAACTATATGGTTTATAATTTTTATGGCGAGGTGCGTAAAAATATTGTCCGGGCTGGTATATATACAGCGCATAAGGCATTACAAAACCAATCCTGCGCCTGACTTTTGGACAGATAAAATACGCGGGCTTGCAAACAGGCTTCAGATAAAAAGAAAGATATTATTGCTTGAATCGGCCATAGTTAAAGTACCTGTTGTAGTTGGTTTTTTAAAGCCTGCAATACTGATCCCCGTAGGGCTTTTAACCAATCTTTCAACGCAGGAAGTTGAATCAATTTTAATACACGAACTGGCGCATATTCGCCGTAAAGATTATTTCTTTAACCTGCTGCAATGCTTTATTGACATAGTGTTTTTCTTTAACCCTGCCGTTTTATGGATATCGTCCCTGATACGAAATGAGCGGGAGAATTGCTGTGATGATATTGCCATACACGAAACAAAAAATAAAAGACAATTTATACAGGCACTTGTGTCATTCCATCAATATAATACTGCCGTTTCAAAATATGCCATGCCATTCGCTGCAAAGCAAAACCGCCTTGTAAACAGGGTAAAGCGTATTGTAAATAACAATAATCATACTTTAAATCCGGCAGAAAAAATTGTGCTGGTTGTATGTTTCATCGTTTTCAGCATTGCACTTATTACCGTGACAAACGGGCAAACAAGTACACCAAAAAAGCCCGCTGATAAATCAAGCACATCTTCGCAAAGTACCTCCTCTTCAACTAATAAGCAAACGGGCACAAATGATGCGAAGGCAAGCGGTAAAAATGTGCAGCCTAAGACAAAGAACGATGTTTCAGATGAAGCGGATGACAATTCGGGAGTGGCCTCATATTACAGCCAATTGCAGGCATTGGGTTATAAAAATATTTCCGCAGACGAACTAATAGAATTAAGAAACCACGGGGTAACTATAGATTACATAAAAAGCCTGAATAATGCAGGCTATAAAGACCTTTCTTTAGATAGATTGATGGAGTTAAGAGACCATGGCGTTAGTACTGATTTTATTACCCGCTTAAACGAAATGGGGTATAAAAATATTTCTGCAGGCAAGGCAGTGGAATTAACTGATCATGGTGTTAATGCCGGGTTTATAAATGAGTTTAATAAAATAGGTTATAGCAATATCACCCTTGACCAGGCAATTGCGTTAAATGATCATGGTGTTAATGCAGACTTTATACTTGGATGGCGTAAAGCAGGTATAAATAACATAACCCTGGAAAAAGCCATACAAATGAAGGATGAGGGGGTGAGCGTAAATTATATAAACACTTTACATGATGCCGGGTTTGCAAATGTGAGCCTGGAACAGGCTGGAGAAATGAGAAACCATGGTGTGGACGTTGAGTATATTAACAGTTTAAAGGAAATGGGGTATAATGATATTACCATAACGAAAGCAATAGAATTGAGAGACCATGACGTGACTGTTGAGTTTATTAAAAGCCTTAATGAGTTAGGGTATAACAATATTTCTCTTGATAAGGCGCAGAAATTACGGGATCATGGTGTAAATGCGGAATTTATAGCAAGCTTTAAGCAATTGGGTTTTAATGATATCTCATTGGACAAAGCGCAGGAATTAAAAGATCACGGTGTAAATGCAGCCTTTATTGAATCCTGGAAAAAGAAAACAGGTTCTACTTTTACGCTTGATGAATATATATTGTTAAAAGACCGGTTTTAGTGTTAATCAGTGGATAATATTTAATATAAGATTTTTTTCGTCCCGGCCGGACGTTTGGCCTCTCTACCAGCACATGTAGAATATAACCACAAGTTTATTGGGCAACGCTCATGCTATTATTATTTGTAAAATAATTAAAGGATAGGGTTTGCCTTATATCAAAGCATATTTAAATCAATCATACAAAAAATAAATCGTCATGAAAAAGATAAGAATAACGTTTTTAGCCATCATAGTTTTACTGTTCGCACTTTTTAATCAAAGCCATTCGCAGCAAAAGAACAAACCTGAAAACAAAGAAAAACAAGAGTGGTTATACGAGCATCACCACGGATCGCCCGGCAGTTGGTTAGCATATATTGAAAATGAGAAAGTTTATATTGAATTCTCTGGATTTGATTGGAATTCAACCCAAACTTTTTCCCGTGCCGAATTGGGAAACCTGCCTGCCGGAAGTGAAGGGCAATTCTCTCTCACAAGAGAAGCAGGAACAATTACTTTCACCGGAAAATTTGACGGCAGCAAAGGCGAAGGAACTTATAAATTCTCTGAAAACCCGGCTTTCAGGTCGTACCTTGAACAGTCAGGTTACAGCAGCATTTCAGAAGACCTGATGTTTCATATATGCCTTACAAATATTAATAAGGATTATATGGCATTTTTAAAATCTAATGGGTATTCTACCGTTTCAAAAGACCAGTTAAAAGACCTTGCAGAACAGGAGATAACATACCAGGTTCTCGGCGGCTATTTTGAACTCTTTAAAAAAGACGGTTTTACAAATGTTTCTCTTAATAAAATAATTGAGTTGCGGGAACATGGCGTGGATGCTGATTTTGTAAACAGCTTTCATGATGCCGGGTTTAAAGACATTTCCTTAGACAGGGCATTGGAGTTAAGAGACCATGGAGTGGATGTTGATTTTGTGGATGGGTTTAAAAAGGCCGGGTATGGCGATATATCATTAGAAAAAGCACAGGACTTAAGAGACCATGGAGTTAGCCTTGATTTTATTGATGAAATGCAAAAGGCGGGATTTAAAAATATTACCTTGGACCGGGCACAGGAATTACGGGATCATGGCGTTAGCGCCGAATATATTAACAGCTTTGTGAAAATGGGATTTAAGGATATTTCACCCGAGCGTGCGCAGGAACTACGCGACCATGGCGTAAGCACTGAATATATCAACAGCTTTATAAAAATGGGATTTAAAGATATTTCACTTGAACGTGCACAGGAATTGCGTGATCATGGTGTAAGCCCTGAATATATAAATGAGTTTACCAGTATCGGCTTTAAAGATATTTCATTAGAAAAAGCACAGGAATTACAGGATCATGGGGTTAATGCAGAGTTTATAACCGGTTTTATTAACCTTGGGTTTAAGGACATTACACTTGATAGGGCCCAGGAGTTGAAAGATCATGGTGTAAGCCCCTCATTTGTAAAAAAGATGAAAGCTAAAGGATTTAATAACTTAACACTTAAGGAGTACATAAAACTAAAAGACGTTGACTTTAATTAAATATTGGTACGCTTAACAGCAAGCTAACTGCTTATATATTTTTCCCGTAATGCGTAAGTATTACGGGATTTTTTTTGCCCCGCCGCGCATTAAGGTATCATCTTTGTACAGAAGACTAATAATTTGTACCTTAACACAGGATATCAGTTATCTAAAGCAGTATATATTTCAAAAACTACAGACATGGCATTTGTTGATTACTATAAGACATTGGGGATAGATAAGAACGCTACACAGGAACAAATTAAAAACGCCTACCGTAAACTGGCACGTAAGCTTCATCCTGACCTAAACCCGAACGATAAGGAAGCCAACAAAAAATTTCAGCAGGTGAATGAAGCGAATGAAGTTTTGAGTGATCCTGAGAAACGTACAAAATACGATAAGTATGGCGAGAATTGGCAGCATGGCGAAGAATTTGAAAAAGCACGGCAGGCCAATGCGCAACAGGGCGCCGGTAATTATGGCTATACCTATGAAGGTGCCGGCGGGGATGATGATTTCTCGGATTTTTTTAACTCGATGTTTGGCAGTTCCGGCAGAAGGGGTGGGGGCAGGGAAACTAAATTCAGGGGGCAGGATTATAATGCAGAATTGCATCTTGATTTAACTGATGCCTATGCCACCCATAAACAAACCTTAACAGTAAATGGGAAGAATATACGCATCACCATTTCTGCAGGCGTGGAGAACGGGCAGGTTATTAAACTTAAAGGCCATGGAGCACCGGGCGTAAACGGCGGCCCTAACGGCGACCTGTATATTACGTTTGTAATAACCAATAATACGCAATTTAAACGTTCGGGTGATGACCTGCATACGACGGTGGAACTTGACCTATACACGGCTGTATTAGGCGGGGAGGTTACCATTGACACCCTGGGCGGAAAGGTTAAGTTGAAAGTAAAACCTGAAACGCAAAACGGCACCAAGGCACGCTTGAAAGGCAAAGGGTTTCCTGTATATAAAAAGGAGGATGAGTTTGGCGACTTGTATGTAACATATACCGTTAAGATACCCACTAATTTAACGGAAAAGCAAAAAGCATTATTCACCGAATTATCTAAATCTTAGATATAAAATAATTCTTATGCAAACTGAACAGTTAATACCCGCAGATGTATTTTGTGTGAATTATAATGTTGAACTAACCTTTATTAATTCTTTGCAGGAATCCGGCCTGGTACAAATAGAAATTGTAAATGAAACGCCGTTTATTTATGTAGAAGAGCTGCCCAAATTAGAAAAGATCGTAAGGCTTCATTACGACCTTGAAATTAACGTGCAGGGTATTGAAACCATTATTCACCTGTTAGAGCAGATTGAGAAAACCAGGAATGAAGTTATGCAACTAAAAAACAGGCTCAGCATGTATGAAATGAACGAGTGAAAATTTCTGCTTTAATAAAATATAAAACCAGCCCGCAATAGCTTACGTACGGGTGAGTTTTACGAGCCTGAGTGTCTTTACACATTATTCCCCTTTCACAAATTCCACGCTTCGCTGCCCATTTTCTTTATCAATGATTGTTATGTAATAAACACCTTTTGCATAATTGGCAGCGTTTATTTTTACCACGTTTGTACCAACTACACTTACCCCGCTTTTTACTTCCATAACATTGTTATCTCCGTCTAAAATAGTTATGGCGTATTTAACGGCAGCTTTGCTGGTAAACTGCAGGGTAGCAGTGGTAGAAGCAGGGTTAGGGAATAACTTTACGCCTTTATTCGCGGCAACAACATTATCGGTGTTTATCCCTCCTACTGCTGTTAAGCCCGTTACTCCAACAGTAAATGTTCTTGCGGGCGAACTTCCGCAACTGTTTATAGCAATCACTGATATATTTCCTCCGGTACTCCCCCAATCAACTTTTATTTTATTGCCACCTTGCCCAGAATCAATAACTGCGCCGGTTGGCAATGTCCAGGCGTAAGTGACGCCCGCTACAGGAATTATACTGAAGTAAACGCCTTTTTGGCCGCTTGGCACATTAACAGGACCTGTAACAACCGAGGGCTGGGCTGGGGCTGTATTTACTTTAAACTTTAGCTGGTTGCTGTTAATAATATTTGATGAAGAGCCATTACAAGCTGATACGCCGCTTACAATGAAACATTGTATATAGTCCCCTGTCCTAAGTAAACTGTCCTTGTAAGTGCTGGTGTTGTTGCCTACAACAATACCGTCTTTCTTCCATTGATAAATGGGGTTGACTGCTGCGGTAAAAGTAACAGTTGTTTTGCTGCAAATGGTAGTGTCCTTGTTGGCTAATATTGTAATAACGGGGTCCGTTGCATCAACTTTTATTTTCACAACATTACTTGCTACAGAACCTGCAGCCACGCAAGCTGCGTTACTTGTAAGGGTAACAGCGATTGAGTCGCCACTTTTCGGAATCGAGTCTGTATAGCTCGTTGTATCGGTACCAACGGAAACACCGTTTTTCTTCCACAGAAATTTTGGCGCCGTGCCGCCGTTTACTGTAATTGCAGTAAACACCACCTTTGCCCCCACACATACTTCACTGCCGGGGTTTGCAGTAATAGATACGGAAGGATTTATCAGTGGGTTTACTACAAACTTAAGTTTATTGCTGGTTGCTGTTTTACTGGCATCCGTTATGACACAAATAACAGAGTCGCCATTATTCAATAGGCTGTCAGTGTAAGTTGCTCCATTGCTGCCCACATTTATGTTGTTCTTTTTCCATTGATAAACAACAGAAGCATCTGTATTTGTTGGCTTAGCCGTTAGAACTACAACTGTATGGGAACAAACAGTGGTTCCTGGTTTTGCTGAAATGGATACTTTGGGGCCTAACAACGGATCGGGGTTCATTTTAACTATCCAGTAATCTTTATCCCCATGATTACCCGATACATCGCCGTTATTTGAATTTGAAATATTGGCTACAATATATCCAGCATCCGAAGTAGGCAGCGCTTCGAAACTGAATTCGTCCGCTGAACCGCCAAGGCTTCGTTCCCACTCCAGGCTATCAGACCCGCTTATCTTTACTAACCAGCATTCTGACCCTCCATGACTTCCAGTTACATCGCCATCGTTAGACATTGAATGCCCGGTTAATACGAAACCGCCATCAGCGGTAGATTTGATTGATGTACAAAAATCATTATTACTGCCCCCGTAGCTTTTTTCCCAAATTATGGCACCTGTTTTATTTATTTTAACCACCCAGTAGTCATATCCCCCATGGTTACCGGTAATATCACCATTGTTGGCAGAGGTTGAGCCCCCGGTTATAACGTAACTGCTGTCGGCCAGTGCAGCGATTGATGTAATGAGATCATTAGAAATGCCGCCGTAACATTTTTGCCAAAGCAAACTGCCTGTTGCACTTAACTTGATTACCCAATAGTCAAAACCGCCATTGTTGCCGCTTACATCCCCATCATTTGATTGACTTTGTACCGCTGCAGTGTATCCTCCTTCTTTATTTGCAATGATCTTCTCAGTAATGTCGATGCTGCTTCCCCCAAAACTGTTTTCCCAAACGATCGCCCCGGCAGTATCTATCTTAGCTATCCAGGCGTCGTAATCGCCATGATTGTTGGTAACATCTCCGTCGTTTGAATTTGATTGCGTTCCCAATATGTAACCGCCGTTAACCACTAATATAGCGTTTAACCTGTCGTCACCGCTTCCGCCATAGCTTTTTTGCCACTGAATGGTTCCGGTGCTGCTGATCTTTATTACCCAAACATCTGCATTTGACAGGGAGCCATGGTGCCCCGATACGTCACCGTCATTTGAGTAGGAAAAACCGCCGACTATATAACCTCCGTCAGCGGTGGCCTGGACGGAAGTGCCCCAGTCATCGCCGCTGCCACCATAGCTTTTTTGCCATTGTATGGCTCCAGCGCTATTTAATTTAACCACCCAAAAATCATTGCCACCATGGTTGCCCGTTACATTTCCGTTGTTGGAATTTGATGAACCGACAGTCAGGTAACCCCCATCGGATGTTTGAATAATACCGTAAGCTTGATCTGTACCGGTGCCCCCAAGGCTCTTTTGCCATTGTATGCCGGGTGCCTGGCTAAAGGAAACAAAAGGCAAGATGGAAAGGAAAATTTGTAAAAATCGTTTCATAAGGAGCTGATTTTTAAAAGTTTAGGAATAGCAAGAATTTTACGTCTTGATGCCGGGATAAGATACCAGGAGTTTATGCATATAAATGTAGAGTAAATTTTTATATGTTTAACGTTATCCCGAAAATTAAATTAACTAAAAGCTTGCGCATTAATGGTAAAACCAGGGCAGTTCTTAATACAATCGTAGAAAAAATTTGATCAAATATCTTTTATAAATGCAATCTTAAGTAGCCTGCTGTCCCCAGCCCCATTTTAAAAAATCGGGGAAAGCCCTTGCCCATGTAGGCACATCATGTTTGCCGTCTGTTAATTCAAGATATTTTATTTGATCATCATTATAACCAATTTCTTTCAGAATAGTTATAAGGTCTGTTGTGTCGTCTATGGAATCAATAATACCATTGCCGTTACGGTCTTCTATTTCGTCCAAAACACCACTTTCAAAAAAGAATTTAAGCCAGGGATGAAATTTTCCATTCTTTATTTGCTGGTGCATAATGCGGTCGGTTGCATCGCTGTACCCATCTGCATAATCTTTGCTTCTCCACCATAACGATCCACTGAATATACCCACTTTGCTAAATTGCTGCGGGTTGTTCCAAACAATATCCAAAGCGCTTAAACCACCCATTGAAAAGCCTGCAAACGATTTTTCTTTAAAGGATGGTACATGATAAGTTTCGCGTATAAACGGCAACAGCTCTTCTAAAATAAATTGTGTGTATAAACTGGCTTTGGCGCCCCGGCCTTTATAATCGGGTTCGCCGGCTATGCCATATTCATTTTTTCTGTCTGCCCCGCAATAAATACCTATACAAACAAGGGGTTCAATCCTTTTTTCATCAATCAATCCATCCAATATTTCATCAAAAGGCATTTTGGGCAAGTCCTGGCCGTCATTTATTAAAAGCAACCCCATCTTTTCCGGATATTCAATATTGGTAGGTAAGTATGCATCAATGATCACTTCTCTATCTAAAAAAGCAGATTCAATAACATTTTGTTCAACCAGTACATTATGGGTACCGGTATTATTCCCTTCAACCATATCGCCAAAAATAAGAAAACCTCTATTGCTTCAATCAAAACCAATTAGTTTTAATTTTTTCGCTATTTTCAAATATGTTTTTCTAACTTGGGCATATAACCATTTTTAAACACTAATATTTACTTATGAAAAAGATAGGCGTTTTGTTTGGCAAAGAAAGAACTTTTCCACAGGCATTTATTGAAAGGGTAAACAGCAAAAATGTGGAGGGCATAACAGCAGAGCATGTACGAATTGATAAAGTAATGCAGGGGGTGGGAACAGAGTACGCGGTGATATTCGACAGGATCAGCCAGGATGTGCCCTTTTACCGTGCCTATCTTAAGAATGCCGCATTATGCGGTACAGCGGTTATTAATAACCCATTTTGGTGGAGTGCTGATGAAAAGTTTTTTAATAATTGCCTTGCAACAAAAATAGATGTACCTGTGCCTAAAACGGTTATCCTTCCTTCAAGGGATATGCCCGCTGATACGTCGGAACAATCATTTGGCAACCTTGCTTACCCGCTGGACTGGAAGAATATTTTTGATTATGTGGGATTTCCTGCCTACATGAAACCATTTGCAGGCGGCGGCTGGAAGAATGTATATAAACTTAACGATGCACAGGATTTTTTTGATAAGCATGCTGAAACGGGCGAATTGGTAATGATGCTGCAGGAAGAAATTATTTTTGAAGAATATTACCGGTGCTATTGTATTGGCGGTAAGTATGTGCGTATAATGCCATATGAGCCCCGTAACCCGCATCACCTGCGCTATGCAGCAAGCTTTACACCAACTGCCGAAAAGTTACAGGAAATGGAAGAAATTGTATTGCGTATAAACAAATATTTGGGGTACGACTTTAATACTGTTGAACTGGCGTTACGTGACGGAGTGCCTTTTGCCATTGATTTTTGCAACCCTGCGCCGGATGCAGACCGTAACAGTGTTGGAGAAGAAAACTTTGCCTGGGTAGTGGAAACAGCCGCTAACTATGCCATTGAAAAGGCGCTGGCGCATGAAGATGGAAAAGATAATTTAACCTGGGGTGAGTATATAAGAAAAAGTGCGGCGAAAGAGATTTTATATTGAAAGAACGAGCCGCGTCAAATCATCAAATTTTCAAATTAACTGAATGTCACATCTTAACTACAAACATTTTACACTTGGTGTTGAAGAAGAATATATGGTGCTTGACCCCACTACACGTGAACTGAAAAGCCATGAGCAAAAAATTGTTTCCGAAGGGCAAAAAATAATAATGGATAAAGTAAAGGCAGAAATGCACCAGGCTGTTGTAGAAGTGGGTACCGACATTTGCCAGAATATTGACGAAGCATATAAGGATGTAGCAACGCTAAGAAAAACCATATCGCATATTGCGGACGACCTGGGCTTATGGGTAGCGGCATCAGGTACGCATCCCTTTAGCCATTGGCAAAGCCAGTTGATAACAGACCATGTGCGTTATAACCAAATAGTGAACGAATTGCAGGAGGCGGCCCGCAGTAACCTTATTTTTGGGCTGCATGTACACGTTGGTATGGAAGATCGCAAGATGGCCATACATATTGCAAACAGCGCCCGTTATTTTTTACCGCATGTGTATGCACTAAGCACCAACTCGCCTTTTTGGGAGGGTAGAAAAACCGGCTATAAATCTTTCCGTACAAAAGTGTTTGATAAGTTTCCACGTACAGGCATACCCGATTATTTTGAAAGCATTGAAGCTTATGATAATTACGTAAACCTGCTTATTAAAACAAACTGTATTGACAATGCCAAGAAGATTTGGTGGGACCTTAGGGTGCACCCTTTCTTCAACACCGTTGAATTCAGGATATGCGATGTGCCCATGACGATTGAAGAAACCATTGCCATTACGGCACTCTTCCAGGCCATCTGTGCCAAGTTGTACAAACTGCGCAGCCAGAACATGAACTTTATTATGTACCACCGGGCGCTTATTAACGAAAATAAATGGCGGGCGGGACGTTATGGTATTGATGGCAGCCTGATTGATTTTGGAAAAGAATCTGAGGTAAACACCCGCGTTTTAATTTATGAGTTATTGGATTTTGTAGATGACGTGGTTGACCATTTGGGCAGCAGGCATGCTATTAATTTGGTACACAAAATACTTGAGCAGGGCACAGGTGCAGACAGGCAGTTAGCAGTGTTTGAAAAAACGCAAAGCCTTACTGATGTGGTTGATTATATACATGATCAATTTTTGGTGTAAAAATTTAGAACAACCCAAACAACATACTGTCAATTTTAGTGATTATTTCACCGAGGTCTTCCTCTCTTTCGGGGAATTTATTTTTATCTATATCTATTATCAGCACCTTGCCTTCTTTGTAGTTGTCTATCCACCTGTTGTATAGCTCATTCAGTTTTTTAAGGTAATCAAGGCGTATGTTTTCTTCGTATTCGCGGCCGCGTTTTTGTATTTGCCCTACAAGTGTAGGCACAGATGCTTTTAAATATATAATAAGGTCAGGCGGCTGCACCATTGACTTAAGCGTTTGAAAGAACTGGAAGTAATTATCGTAATCCCTTTTGCTCATCAAACCCATGTCGTGCAGGTTAGGCGCAAAAATGTGTGCATCTTCATAAATGGTTCTGTCCTGTATAACCGTTTCAGTGCCGCGTTGTATTTCAAGCAACTGGTTAAGGCGGCTGTTTAAAAAGTAAATCTGCAGGTTAAAGCTCCAGCGGGGCATGTCTTCATAAAAATCCATCAGGTATGGGTTATGGTCTATATCCTCAAACTGGGGTATCCATTTATAATGCTTGCTCAATAATTCAGTAAGGGTGGTTTTGCCTGCACCGATATTACCGGCTACTGCAACATGTTTAGGCTTTTTTACTTTAGACATACTTGTGATTAAATTGCAAAATACCAAATTCCAAATAAAGAAAAATTCCAAAGTCCAAATGAAAAAATATCGGTTCCGCTGATAAAAACTCAAAAATGGTTATCTAAATAGAGTAGAAAGACAACACGGCAGCACAATACCAAACAATCGTCAAGATAATAAAGTTTGAATGAAAGTATCAATATTAAGATTCAAAAATTTAATCTTTCCACCACTTTCCTATTTTGAGCTTTGGTACTTTTCTTTATTTGGTACTTCTTCTCATTTGGACTTTGGTACTTTTCTTTATTTGGTACTTCTTCTCATTTGGACTTTGGTACTTTTCTTTATTTGGTACTTCTCTTCGTTTGGACTTTGGAATTTTTCTTTATTTGGTACTTCTTCTCATTTGGACTTTGGTACTTTTCTTCATTTGGTACTTCTTCTTATTTGGACTTTGGTACTTTTCTTTATTTGGTGCTTCTCTTTATTTAGACTTTGGAATTTTTGCTCATTGGTACTTTTCTCGTTTAATAATTAACTCCCATAGCCTTTCTTACCAGCAAAAGTGTTTCACTTGCACTTGCCCGTGCCTTTTCTTTGCCCTGCTTAATTACTTTTGAAAGATATGCCTTATCCTGCTGGATGGCTACTGCCCTTTCGCGTATGGGCGACATAAATCGTACCATATCTTCACCCAGTTGCTTTTTCATGTCACCATAGCGTATAATGCAGTTATTAAAGTCTGACTCAAATTTCTCCGTTACTTCCTTCCCGCTCACAAGGCTCATCAACGTAAAAAGGTTTTGCACGGCTTCAGATTTTTGAGCGTTCTTTTCAGCAGGAACTATATCTGATTTAGCTTTCATTAACTTCGTTCTTATTTGGTCATTATCGTCAGCCAAATAAAGGGTATTCATTTGGTTCTCGCTCTTGCTCATTTTACCTCCTCCATCTAAGCTTATGATCTTGATTAATTTGCTGCCGTAGTTAAATGCTTTTGGCAACGGAAAAACATCGCCATACCGGTGGTTGAACCTGTCGGCAAAATTTCTTGTCATTTCAACATGCTGTTCCTGGTCTTTACCCACGGGCACATTTACCGCACGGTGTATTAGAATATCTGCAGCCTGCAATACAGGATAGGTAAGCAATGCGGCGTTTACATTATTGGGCTGCTGGCGTACTTTATCTTTAAAGGTTGCTGTTTTCTCCAACTCACCTTTATAAGCCATGGTGTTTAAATAAAAATATAGCTCAGCAATTTCAGGAACATCGCTTTGTATGTACAGCACACATTTATCCGGGTCAAGGCCGCTGGCCAGCAATTCAGATAACAGGCGGTGAACACTGGTTTGCAGTTCCCTGGTATCGGGGTGTGTGGTTAAACTGTGCCAGTCAACTACGCAAAAATAACAATCATATTCATCCTGCATATTCACCCAGTTGCGTATGGCCCCAAAATAGTTACCGAGGTGCACAAACCCCGTTGGCCTTATTCCACTCAAAACTTTCTCTTTTTGCATAAGCAGCGAAGATAATAAAAGCTAAATGCTGAAAGATGAAAGACTGATGATTTTTAATTGCAAACGCGGACGAATGCAAACCGGCACGAATTACCTGAAATGAAAAAAGCCACCCATCTTCTGAGTGGCTATTATCAGAAAAAAGTAATACTATTATTATTGCTTAGCCGTTGTTGAAGGTGCTGCAAGTACAACTGTATTTGCTTTTGCTGCGGCAACAGGCGCCTGGTAGTGTATCTCCACTTTTTGTTTCCCTGTATTTGCCGGTGCAACCTTATCTTTAAAAACACCTGCAAGGGTAGGGGCCACTACCAATGAAACGATAGACATAAGTTTGATAAGGATATTCATTGAAGGCCCTGAAGTATCCTTAAAGGGATCGCCAACGGTATCACCGGTTACGGAAGCTTTATGCGGCTCTGATTTTTTATAATAGGTAACGCCGTTTATTTCTACGCCTTTTTCAAAAGATTTTTTTGCATTATCCCAGGCGCCGCCCGCGTTGTTTTGGAACATCCCCATCAATACGCCGCTAACAGTTGCGCCTGCCAAAAAACCACCCAATGCTTCGGGGCCCAAAAGGAAGCCGATAATTAAAGGGGAGACAATAGCAATTGCACCGGGCAGCATCATTTTTTTAATAGAGGCGTCTGTAGATATGGCAACACACTTGTCATATTCCGGTTTGCCTGTCCCTTCCATAATGCCAGGAATGGTTTTAAACTGCCGCCTTACTTCTTCTACCATTGCCATGGCAGCCTCGCCAACCGCGCGTATGGCAAGTGAGGAAAAAATAAACGGAATCATGCCGCCTACAAAAAGGCTTGCCAGCACGCTTGCTTTATAAATATCAATACCTGTCATTGCATAACCATTGTGCTTTATTACGCCTACATAAGCCGCAAATAATGCAAGGGCAGTTAAAGCAGCCGAAGCAATTGCGAAGCCTTTGCCCGATGCCGCGGTTGTATTACCCACAGCATCCAGCACATCGGTTTTTTCGCGAACTTCTTTAGGCAGCTCGCACATTTCGGCAATACCGCCTGCGTTGTCGGCAATAGGGCCAAAGGCATCAATCGCCAACTGCATAGCTGTTGTAGCCATCATGCCTGCTGCTGCTATAGCAACACCATAGAGATTTGCGCATTCATAAGAACCCCAGATGCCGGCAGCAAGAACAAGAATCGGTAAAAAGGTTGATTCCATACCAACTGCCAAACCACCAATTACGTTGGTTGCATGGCCTGTTACCGATTGGCGTATAATACTAAGCACCGGGCGTTTACCCATGGCTGTATAATATTCTGTGATGATGCTCATTAAAGTACCTACTGCCAAACCAACACCAATCGCGCCTAAAACACCCCATTTGGTAAACGGCATATCGCGCAATATCATTGGTGTATCAGGTAATATATAATATACCAGGCCAACACAGGCAATGGCTGTTAATATGATAGATCCCCAGTTGCCCATGTTAAGCGCTTTTTGTACGTTATGGGTATTGATGCCGGCTGCATCACTAATGCGAACAAAAAAAGTACCTATGATTGAAAATAGTATTCCAACGCCCGCTATTATCATAGGCAGTATGATAGGCGCAAAACCGCCAAATTTATCTACAGAGGTTGTTTCCTGCCCAAGAACGATGGAAGCCAGGACAGTGGCAACATAAGAGCCAAAAAGATCAGCGCCCATACCGGCAACATCGCCCACATTATCGCCCACATTATCAGCAATAGTTGCGGGGTTGCGGGGGTCATCTTCCGGGATACCGGCTTCTACTTTGCCAACAAGGTCAGCGCCTACATCGGCAGCTTTTGTATATATACCTCCGCCTACACGGGCAAACAGGGCAATACTTTCTGCCCCGAGTGAAAAACCTGTGAGCACTTCAATGGTACGCCTCATTTCATCTGAATCAACAACGCCACCATGAAAAAAATGCTTTAAAACTATAAATAAGCAGCCTAAGCCCATTACCGCCAAACCTGCTACACCAAGACCCATTACAGACCCCCCGCCAAATGAAACATTCAATGCTTTAGCTAAACTTGTTTTTGCAGCTTGTGTAGTTCTTACATTGGCTTTTGTTGCAACCTTCATCCCGATAAAACCCGCTGTTGCACTGCAGACAGCCCCGAAAATAAAAGCCAAGGCGATCGTCCAGTGAGAATTAAGGTTTTGCGAAGCCATAAAACCCAGCAATAATGCCACTATAACAACAAAATAAGAAAGGATCTTCCATTCAGCTTTAAGAAACGCCATAGCGCCTTCAGCTATATAGGTACTTATCTCTTTCATACGGCTGTCGCCCGCATCCTGCCGGGAAACCCAGTTGAACTTAATGAACGTGTAAATAAGGCCAATTAAACCCATGGCCGGAACTGCAAGGAAGAAATATCTGGTCATAAGCGTTCGTGTGTCAGATAAATTTTTAATTAGGTCGGCAAAAATAGGGTTTAATCGCTAATATGTTAAAAAAGATGCGTTTATCCAGCCATTTCACCGCAAAAAAAAGGGTATTCGCCAAAAAGATTGGTAATGGCTTTTTAGTGTTTTAATTCTTTTTTAATATTGCTCTATCAAGTCAAAAAACAACATATTTTAAGATACTATCCATAGGGGTATGGATTGTTTATGAAGGGTTACAAAGGGATTCATTCTTGAATCCCTTTTCTTATTTCATGAATATCATAAAAGGCTTTTCCCAGGTGCTCAATAATATCTGAAGCGAGTAAACTTTCCTGTGATTGCTGTTGCAAAGCAAGGTCTGCCGCCAGCCCATGTATATATACTCCTGCTATTGCAGTCTTTAATGGTTCATAGCCCTGCGATAAAAAAGCTGTGATGATGCCGGTAAGTATATCCCCGCTGCCGCCTTTGGCCATACCTGCATTACCGGTGCTGTTAAACCAGCCCTGGCCCTGCGAAGCAACCAGCGTATTATGCCCTTTTAGAACGATTATAAAATTGTACTGCTTAGATAATTCAATTGCTTTATTTAATCTATCCATCTCATTTTCAAATTTACCAAAAAGCCTTTCAAATTCTTTGGGATGAGGGGTAATGATGCTGCCAGGTTTAATTTTTCCCAACAACTCCCTTTCTTCAGATATTATATTTAATGCATCCGCATCAAAAACTACTGGCCTGGTAAAATGCTGTAACATTTCCTTTAATATATTTTTAGCGTCATCTTTTGTTCCTAATCCCGGCCCTATGCCACCTGCACTGAATTTATCCCATTCAACTGCAGCATTTCTTACATCGCACATGGCTTCCGGCAAGGCGGTTTGTACAATATTCAGCGAGCTTTCGGGGATGTTTACCGTAACAAGCCCAGCACCGCTTCTCAAGCAAGCTTTTGCCGCTAATACACCGGCGCCCATTTTCCCGGTATTCCCCGCTATTAATAATGAATGGCCATAATTGCCCTTATTTGCAAAACTTTTTCTCGGTTTTATATACCCTGCAATTTGCGCTTTCTCAGTAAGGTGGAAGGTGGTATAAACCTGTTGTGAAAATTTAGAGATAAGGCCAATATCGAGCACTTCCACTTCTCCAAAAAGGTCCGCATTTTCAGCTAATAAAAAGCAAAGCTTTGTAGTTTGAAAGGTTAAAGAATAAGCTGCTTTAATAACTATATCGCCTTTACAACTTTTATCAACATACATGCCGCTTGGCACATCGATGGCCACCGTTGTTGCGCCCGAATCATTAATATGTTCCACCAGGTCGGCGCTTAAGAATTGTAACGGCCTGTTAAGGCCCGAGCCGTATAACGCATCAACTACTACATCATTTTTTTCTATAAAAGGAAAGAATTCTTTTGACTGGATGAAAAAGATGTTTGTTGTTAGCTGGTGTAGTTTGTGCAGGTTAGCCTGAAAATCCTCCGTTCCTTTAGCGCCAAATTCAAGAATATAGATCATTGGCTGAAATCCCGTTTCTATTAATTGGCGTGCAATCACCAGTCCATCACCGCCGTTGTTCCCTTTACCACAAAATATTTTTACAGGATGATCAGCAAGATTCTTCTCAAGTATAAAATCAGTGCATTTACCGGCCGCCCTTTCCATCAGGTCAATTGATGATATGGGTTCATGCTCTATGGTGTAGGCATCCCACAGGTGTATTTGTTGTGATGACAGGAGTTTCATATGTTATGCTAAAAGTAGTGTTTTAATTAACTGCAGGGAATGTTTTGCTGTGAAAAAAACCAGGGTTCACTCAACGTTAATAAGCTTGGCATTTTCCGCCACTATTTTTCCAATGGGTTTATTATATAATTCAAATGTGCCCAATAATGTTTGCACTTCGCCAACCGCGCCTTCTGCAACTGCAATTAACAGGCCGCCGCTTGTTTGGGGATCCGCCAGCAAAGTTTTTGCATAGTCTTCATCCAGGTAACGGGCAAATGAAATTTTATCACCATAACTATCCCAATTTCTAACGGTGCCTCCTGGTATTGCATTTTGATCAACATAAAAGGCAAGCTGATCAATTATTAAAGGAACTTTTTCAAAATATACCTCTGCACTAACTCGGCTGCCCTCACACATTTCAACTAAATGCCCCAATAAGCCAAAACCGGTAACATCAGTCATAGCAGTAACGCCCGGCATCTTGCCAAGTTGCTCACCAACTTTGTTCAATTGCATCATTTGCAGCGCAGCAAGCCCTCTGTGCTCTTCTTTCAATAAATCTTTCTTTTCCGCGGTGGTTAAAATACCAACACCTATCTTTTTAGTGAGGAATAAAGTATCACCCGGTTTGGCTGTGTTATTTTTTTTAATATTTTCTATATCAATAATGCCGTTCACCGCTAACCCAAAAATAGGTTCCGGTGAATCAATACTGTGGCCGCCTGCAAGTGGTATGCCCGCTTCAGCACAAATGCTCCTGCTGCCTTCAATTACCCGCTTTGCAATTTCCGGTGATAATTTATTAACGGGCCACCCCAAAATAGCTATCGCTAAAATAGGCTTGCCACCCATTGCATATACATCGCTGATGGCATTGGCGGATGCAATCCTTCCAAAATCGTATGCATCATCAACAATAGGCATAAAAAAATCCGTAGTTGAAATAAGTGCGGTTCCATTGCCCATATCATAAACGGCTGCATCGTCTTTGCTATGGTTGCCTATCAATAGTTTGCCATTATCCGGTGAGGTAAAATTGCTTTGTAATATTTGATCTAATACCTTAGGCGCAATTTTGCAACCACAACCGGCGCCATGTGAATATTGGGTAAGTTTTATTAACTGTTCATTCATTTTAATTTACTTTTATTTCTGTGAAAGCCTGTTCCTTCTGCATCGCCCGTGTATTTACTATTGCATCCGTGTCTTCACATACAATTTTCTTTACCGGTTTAAACTGTTCATCTTTTTGCCTCAAACATTTTAAATATTGCTTGTCATAATATTTTAATAATATGCCGAAGCAGTTATGTAGGTCATCTTCTTCTAAAAAAGCGAGCGCTGTTTTTGTTTCAAGGCCGCCTAAGCGTTTTTTTATGCGGATTATCGCTTCTGCTAAAGCTTCTTTTTCAAATTTGCCATACCCGTCAATAATATACTGCAGGCGTTTTTCAAAAGGTATTTCCAGGAAATATAACGGGCAGTTTTGAATAGACTTATGCAATGGTGCCGGGATATTTACATCACCAATTCGCTGGCTTTCATCTTCAATCCAGGTAATATCTTTTTCAACACATGCTAATTCCAATGCCAGTATATTCTCAAACATCTCCTGTGTTGGCTGTGTCCCACGTTGCAGGTTGCCAAAGGCGGAGCCTTTGTGCCGGGCAATTGCTTCAAGGTCTATTATTTTACTCCCCCGTTGCTTTAATTCGTTTAAAATAGCAGTTTTACCGCTGCCTGTATAACCGCCAATCACTTTAAAGGAATATTCCTTTTCAAACTGTGCTATGCACCACCGCCTGAAATATTTATACCCGCCAACTATTGTATAAACCTTAAAACCGTACAACCCCAGCAACCACGCCACCCCCGCACTGCGCATTCCTCCCCGCCAGCAATGGACGATTACCGCTTTTTCCTTTGGTTCTGTACTAATATTGTACTCTTCCATTATCTTCTCCGCAATATCAATCATGTTCACCATCTTAGGCCCAAAATATTCCAGCCCCTTTTTTATAGCGGCTTCTTTATTTACCTGTTTATAAATTGTACCCACTACTTTTCGTTCTTCGTCTGTAAATAACGGCAGGCTATAAGCCCCGGGTATATGGGCATGGTTATATTCGCCGGGGCTGCGTACATCAAGTACAGGATACCTGCCCCGCAGTTGCAAAAATTGTTCTATGGTTATTTTTTCTATAGCCATTAGTGGTGCAAAAATGAATTTTTTAGTTGAAAATACACACCAAGGTGAAAACATAAGGAGAAGGGACAGTTTTTCGCGGCCAAATAATTGTACCCTTATTAATACTAACAAGGCTTGCACGGCGTTTATTATGAAAACCTTATATCTTCATGAAAATACTCTGGTGCTGGAGATGCAAAACAGAGGTGCCCATGTTAGATGAAGATGAATATGCAATTGCATATAAACTGTACGGGGAAGCATTAACAAACACAATGCTTTTGGGGAATAAAGCACTTCAATTTAAGCCTTTACTCGATTACTACAAACACATTGCCGGTTTGGAAGAAACAAACCCTAATATCATAATGCATCACAGGATAGCTGCATACGGGCCGCCCTGTGAGAATTGTGGTAAACCCTACAGAACGCAGGGCGCATTGTTATGTGCCGAATGCGGGAACAAAAGGCAAATAAACTAAAGCATTCTCTCCTGCACATTATTCAAAAAAAATTATTAATACAAAGCCTGAATAAATTAAGCGGAATAATTAATTTTAACCACACAGTAAAATACTTATGGCATACGACGAAAAGCTTGCAAACAGGATAAGAGTTGCTCTTGAAGATGTTCCAAACGTTGAAGAAAAGAAAATGTTCCGGGGTATCACCTTCATGGTAAACGACAAAATGTGTATTAGCGTAAGCGGTGACAGGCTTATGTGCCGTATTGGCGCTGAAAAGCAAGCGGCAGCCGTTGAACAGCCGGGCTGCAGTGAAATGATCATGCGGGGAAAAGTGATGAAAGATTTTGTGTTTGTAAGCCCCGATGCTTTTAAGAGCAAAAAAGATTTTGACCACTGGATAAAGCTTTGCCTTGATTTTAACAGGCTTGCAAAATCATCTAAAAAGAAATAGCGCATAGTCTGACGGCCTCCTTCTGACTATACACTATTTACCGAATTATTTCTGGTCAAACGGAGACCGTCAGACTGGGTTTACTCTCTCACAACAATCAACCAGCCTTTATTCTTTTCCACGGGAATATTTTCATCTTTTGCAAACTGTTTTTCGGGTTGAAAATTTTTGATAGATGGGGCTATGATGGTTGCCTTAGCCGGATCTATGCCTAACGCTTCCCAATCAATAGTTAATTGAATATTTACATCTGCATCAGCCCAGCTTGCAATGGAGATAAGTGCGACGCCTGGTTTTTTATAAACTGTTGCAAGTACCTTGTCATTATCGGTCTTTACAGGGCAGTGGCTGCTCCAGTACCCTATCATATTCATGCCATGCATGCCTATATCATTCCATAGTTTCCAGACGGGGGTGGGGTCGCTTTTGTCAGACCATCCCAGGCGGTTTGTCATGCCATAAACCATGCCCCGCCACTGGTTGCCATCACCCTGCAGCATTTCACCCATCAGGCCAAAAGGAATACCGCTTACCTCGGTTAAGAAAAAGCCGGGGTCATTGTTTTCGTAGTCAAAATACTCACCAAACCATAAGCGGTTCAGGTACGGAAAATGCTCCATATATAGCATGGCGCTGTTATTAAAACCATCGCTTTTGTTGTATTGATTTGCCGAGTGAAGATCTATAATGCCCGGGTGGCCGTTTTGTGTAAGTACGCGTTTAATTCGTTTCATGGTAACACGGTCAAAGGCTACGTCATCAAGGTAAATGCCGTCAATGCCCACATTATTTACCAGCCAGTTCATACCCTCCACATAATAATTGTGCCAGCGGTTCATACCGCTGTTAACAATAGCGGCATCTTTTAACTCAGGCACAAACCATGCGGCAATATAATCATCGCCAATATGCTCCTG
Organism: Bacteroidota bacterium; assembly: GCA_013286305.1. Lineage (GTDB taxonomy): Bacteria > Bacteroidota > Bacteroidia > Chitinophagales > Chitinophagaceae > JABDFW01. The sequence continues at coordinate 11,605 of JABDFW010000017.1, read as the reverse complement.
CAGCCAGCTAAAACCACCGCCTTTGCCCGGCGAATATACCTCGTGGCCAAGGCTTCTTAATGCAAATGTTTCGTAAGCGTGATCGGACAATTCACGGATGGTATTGTAAATTTTTACTTTTAATCCCAGGCTGTGTGCGGTATCTATATAGCCTTTCATTTTTCTCCATTCAATAAACGGGTAATTGATCCACGGGTTGATGGGTGTTGCGTGATGTATATTCACAACTGTTGCGCCGGTTGCCTTTATGGAATCAAGGTTGTTGTACTTGTGATAAAAGCGCGTATCCCATTGGAAGTCTGTATTGATGGGATGAAAAGGTGTGATAAGCAAATTAAAATTATAGTACAACACATCTCCCTTCTTAAGCGAACGCGGGCCGCTGTAATTGTTGGCAAGCACAAAATCCGGCCGTTGTGCGATGGTAATACCCCCTTTATTATCGTTGCCCCATGAAGATGGCAGTAATAAAGGTTTTTGCAGGTAAAAATTGGTGTTCAGCGGGCGAACATAATTTTCATCACGTAGTGAATATTGCAGGCCCGCATTTACAGCGCCTATCCACGCACCATCCTGGTTTTTGTGTGCTACATCCCATTTCCATGCTATCGAATCGGGGCGCAAACCACCTTTTTGCCCAAGCCCCATCATATATGCTGATGCTTCTTTTCTGAATGGAATGTGCATGGCAATATCCTTCATGTCAACATCCTGCAAAGCGGTTACTTTAACGGTGTAGGAAATAAAACCGTCAAATTCCATCGAGGCGGACACTTCCATTTGTAATGTATCGTTAGTGTTCACTGCCTTCCACGTAACCGTGCCTTGTTCCTGTTTAGTGAATTGTACGCCGGAATGCTGCCACTGCAAATTTTTACCGTCGGTTTTTGTAAAATGAAAGTGAATAGGCTCTGTTAATTCATTGTTGGGCTGGGTAGTGTAGCCTGTCATTTCTTCCGTAAAATAAGTTTGTATTTGTTTGGGAAAGCCGTCATTGTTTAGCTCCACTTTTCTCCCCAACAAGCTGATCGTATTGCCTGTTACCTGTAAAGGCGTGTATGGCGCAATCACAGTATTTTCCTGAGCCATTGTTGAGTTTAGCCAATGCAGCCTGGTCATTTTTTCGGGCTCGCCGATATTACCGTTTATTGCCTGGTGGTTGCTTACCGTAATGGAAATGCTTATCTCTTTACCTGCAACACCATTAGCACTAACTTTCGCTTTGCCTTTGTAAACACCTGCCGGGATACTGGAAGGGATTTTCAAAGCACACCATAACGCTTGCACTTTGCCTGCGGCTACATCTATTTTATTATTAAAGGGTTTCGCGTCGTATGTTACGCCATCCGTATTAATGCAGGAAATATTTTTAGCCAGTATCTTATTGCCTGATGCGTTAACAAGATCGCTAAAGCCAACCTGTACATCCTGTATGTTTTGCAGGGCATATATGCCTACTTGAAAAGTATAATCTTCACCTTTATCTGCAGTACCTGCAAATGGTGCGAAAGGGCCTTTTTCAATCCACTTTAAAGGAAGATCATCTTTCATCCTAACGGAATATATTCTATCCTCGGGGAAGACCAAAAATGACTCCTTTGAATACTTGTTAACAAGATCAACTGTTTCATCTTGCGTGGCAATCACCTCCATGGGGTACGGGCTGTTAGAAGCGTTAATAGCCTGTATTTCCAGGCAGCTTGCGTGGGCAATTCCCTTGGAATTTTTTATTGGTTGCAACCACGTTTCGGATGCTGTTGTATCGTGCTTTAGGTAAACGCCTTTTGGGTAGTTGCTGCGGCCTTCGTTTTTATAAGGCATATAATAAGCGTAATAAATGCCGGGGCCGGATATTGGCTCAAAAAGAAAGTCAGCATTAAACCTCGTATTCTCAAATATCTCAACATTTGTAATTCTTTTATGTGTACGGCCATCTTCTATAATTATCCTTTTTTTATCCGGATCGCTATCTCTTCTTCTCCAATAAATATGTGCAATCGCTATATTGCCTTTATCAGTTACTTTTAATACCGCCCTGTAATTACCCAGGCTGTCTGCATTCCAATCATTATTGGCATTCGTATATTTTTCCTGTAGATACTCTACACCCACCCGTTTCCCATCTTTATCGTATCGCGGGTCTTGTGCATGCACCAGTGTAACTGTAAAAATGCTTAAAGCTGTATAACAAATTATTTTCTTCAACATCTCACGTATTATTTTTATACTTATGCAAATGAATAGAATTTATGCAGGCAAACAAACCTTTTTAGCTTGTATTTGCAGATATTATTTTATCTTATTTTGCAACAGAGGTATATACAATGAATATTACTTATCAAACATTAAAGCCATCGCATGCAAAACAGTACCGGCAAATAAGGCTGGAAAGCCTGAAAAATTTCCCGGATAATTTTGGCTCAAGCTATGAAGAAGAGAGTATGCGTGATAAACTTGCGTTTGAAACATATATAGAACAACAAACAAAAGATAAATTTATTGTTGGGGCTTTTGACGGAGAAGCATTAATTGGGATTTGTGGTTTTGCCGGCGACAATAATAAAAAAAGCAGGCACAGGGGCACTATTATTCAAATGTATGTTAAACCTGCTTACAGCTGCAAGGGAATTGGGTTGCAGCTGCTGCAAACCACCATTGACGAAGCTTTTAAAATACCGGGTATTGAGCAGTTGGTGCTGGGCGTTATTACAAGTAATGACAGCGCGAATAAAATTTATGAAAAGGCAGGCTTTAAGGAATTTGGGTTGCACAAAAATTACTTTAAAGAGCATGGCAGGTATTTCAGCCAGCGCTTTATGATACTTTACCGGGAAGAAACAAAAAACCTTTAATAAGAGCGGCTTTCAAGGTTTTCAATTCGTATATTAGTAATGATTCGTAATTCGTAGATTTACCAGGCAGGTACGAGCGCACGCCAAAAAAACTATTCTTCAAACTTGGTTTCATCAACCTTCCCGCTAAAAATAGAGCCCATATTCTTGGCTGAAAAAATATTGCCGTTTTGTTTATTACCGAGGATAATAATGGTAGCGGTATGATCAATAAGGCGGGTAAAATTATTGTTCTCTCCATGCCACTTGCCATTATGATAAACAATAGTATCGCCGTTATTAAAATACAAATGCCAGCCGAGGCCATAATTATGCATGCTCCTGCCTTCATTGCTTTCGGGCAAATAAGCCATTTCAAGCGTTGACGCCTTAAGAAATGTATGCTGGTATAAAGATTTATCCCAAGCAAAAAGGTCGCGTACGGTACTATACACATTTTTATCGCCATAGGTGCAATCAAGATGATCCATGGGGTAGGGCCAATTGCCCACGTATGTTGGGGTATAGTGCGAAGTGTCTTTACACGAAAAAACGTAGGTGTCCTTAAGCCCCAACGGTGTAAACACACTGTCTTTCATGTATTGGGGATAAGCCTGGTGGGTTATTTGCTCTATAACCAGCGCAAGAAGCATAAAATTGGTGTTGTTGTAGTGATACGCCTTGCCCGGCAAGTATTCCATCTTAGGCTTATGAAAGGCCATATAATTAACAACATCCTGGTTGGTGGCCTTTTGCTTTTTATTCCAAAAGCTATCCATAAAATTCAGGTAATTTGGCAAACCACTGCGGTGGCTCAACAGCATTTTTATAGTAATGCCATGATATGGTAATTGCGGAAAATATTTTAACAGGTCATCATCCAACGACAGGCGGCCTTCTTCCCAAAGTTTTAGAATGGTCATGCCCGTAAATGTTTTGGAAATTGACGCAAGGTGAAACGGCGTATTTGGTGTTATGGGTTCTTTTGTTTTAAAATTGATATAACCCCTGTAATCTTCAAAAACAATCTCGCCGTTCTTGGCTACTAAAATAGCGCCGTTAAAGCCGCTGTGTGCAAGATGTTTGTCGTAATAATCCTGTACCGCAAGCCTGTAGGCATCTGAGAGGGCAGGCGGCAAAGGAGAAAAAGTGAAGTCGGGTTCATTTAATACCTGCGCTGAATCCTTATTACTTAAAATTGCAGCAGGTTTTGCAGGCCCCTGCCCGCAACCGGTGGATACAAATACTATGATAAAAACAAATAATAAATTCTGCACTATTAAAAATCGTTTTTTCTTCATTTCAAACAAAAATAAGAGAAATACAACTACTTTATTTTGCTGTTAACAACCTTAACATATTAGTGCAAAAAATTATTGCACAACACAAAGGAAGTTCTCAATTTTTTTAAATAAAATAGAGCCTCAAAAACTGCAAAAGCATTTGGGGCTTTAATTTCCACATATCAAAAAAGCTACCAGATTTTTATGCGTTCGCCTGCAGGCTTGTACATTTTATCGCCCGGCTGTATATTAAACGCAGTGTACCATGCATCAATATTTGAAACAGGCCCGTTGCACCTGTACATACCCGGCGAGTGTGGATTTGTTAGTACAAGTTGTGCCGCAGATTCAGGCAAGGTGTTTTCTCTCCACACCTGGGCCCAGCTTAAAAAGAACCGCTGGTCCGGCGTAAACCCGTCAATCTTTTTATCACTCTTCCCTTCATCGGTTTTTTTAAATGCCTCGTAAGCAATATTCAAACCGCCAAGGTCTGCAAGATTTTCCCCAAGGGTAAGTTGCCCGTTTACATGCAGGGTGTCGTTAACAGTAAAAGCATTGTATTGTTCCACCACTTTTTGGGCACGGTCATTAAACTTTTTTGAATCTTCATCCGTCCACCATTCCTTAAGATTGCCATCAGCCCCGTATTGCCTTCCTTCATCATCAAAACCATGTGTAAGCTCATGCCCAATGGCACCGGCAATAGCGCCGTAGTTTACCGCATCATCAGCCCCAAAATCAAAGAAAGGAAATTGCAAAATGCCTGCAGGAAAAGCTATCTCGTTATTAACAGGGTTATAATAAGCATTGATGGTTGGCGGCGTCATCCCCCACTTGGTTTTATCAACGGGTTTGCCCATGCGGCCAACCATATCATTGTATGCCCAAATATTAATGCTCCTGATATCCGCCAACAGCGAGTCGCGTTTAATTACAACCCCATCGTATGTTTCCCATTTATCAGGAAACCCTATTTTATTTACAATGGCGTGTAGTTTTTCCAGCGCTTTTTGTTTGGTGGCATCGCTCATCCAGTCGAGGCGGCTAATGCGCTCGCCAAAAGTCTGCTGAATATTATTTACCAGCGTAAGCATGCGCTGTTTCGCTGCATCATTAAAATATTTTTCTACATACAACTGGCCAAGCAGTTCGCCAATAGAGCCATCTACAAGGGCAGTCATACGCTGCCAGCGCGGCGTTATTACTTTTTGGCCGCTTAGCACTTTGGCGTACTCGAACTGCCTGTTCACGAACGCGCTGCTTAAATATGGGACGGCAGATCTTATTACAGCCCATTCCAGGTATGCCTTCCATGCTTCCAGCGGCACTGCGCTGAAAATAGCATCTGCAGTTTTAAAGAAGGCAGGGTTATTTACAACCAGGCTGTCTGCATTTGTTACGTTCATGCCTGCAAACATCATTTTCCAGTCAAAGCCGGGTGTGGTTTTGCTGAAATCTGCTACAGAAAATTTATTATACGTTTTCTTGGGGTCTCTCATTTCCACACGGCTCATCTGTGCTTTAGCCAACCCTGTTTCAATATTAAGGATGGCGGTAGCTTTATGCCTTGCCATCATCGAATCGTCACCGGTCATTACAAAAAGGTCTGTTATATAGCTTACAAAAGCGGCGCGTATGGCTTTACTTCTGGTGTCATTTTTCAAATAGTAATCGCGGTCCGGTAGCGAGGTACCGCCTTGCGATAAAGTGGGTATATACTGGTTTACATTTTTATCGTCCTGGCCAACTCTAAAACCAAAAAGGGTGCCTCCAATACCTTTTGTGCGCAGGGTGGTAAATTCTGCGATCACCTGGTCTTTGTTGGTTATGGCAGCCAGCCTGTCTAACTCAGGTTTAATAGGGGAGTAACCCATTTTTTCAATGGCGGCGCTGTCCATCGCGCTGGCATAAAGGTCTCCCACCCGCTGGTAGGTGGAGTTTTTAGTAGTGTTGACAGCAGCGTTTTCGCAAATTATGCGTATTTGTTCAAGGCTCTTGTCGTGCAAGGCGTCAAAAGTACCCCACCGGGTTTTGGATGGGGGAACGGGATTATTCTTTAAATAATTACCATTTGCATATAAATAAAAATTGTCGCCCGGTTTTACGGTTACATCCATATTTGCCGGATCAAGATATTTTATTACGGCTTTTTTGTCCTTTTGGGCGTGCAGGATTGATAAAAGAAACAGGCAGCAGCCGAAAGCAACTATTTTTCTCATTCTCAGGTAATTTTTTCAAATGTATAATGCTAACGGTTGTTTGGACAAATTTTTCGGTAAAATTTATGTAGTATGAAGGGGCTTTTAAAGGCGCATAGCATTGGTTTTAACAAAACTGCTTCCATTTGGGAACAACGTAAACCCAAATTTTGCGTATATAATAACATAAGAGCGAAGAGAAGCAACGAAATTGCTGCTTTTTGGGTCTTTATAAATGTGGATAGCGCAAGAAAAGAAAAATTCAGGCAATTAAAATAAATACATACCCCATTCGTCATACTCTATGTGGACGAATACAAATAATATGAAAAAATTTACTATAATAACAGCCCTTTTAATTATTCTGCAATATATGCCCTCTGCGGCCCAGGAAGCCGCTTTTAAGCATGGTGAAAAAATAACTTATACCGTTTTTTATAATGTTATTGGCATATATATAAACGCGGGAACGGCAACATTTACAACATCCCTTGAGCAATACAACAATAATAACGTTTACCATGTGGTGGGCGAAGGCTCTACAAACTCAAAATATGACTGGATATTTAAAGTGAGGGACAGGTATGAAAGCTATTTTAATACCGGCGACCTGCAGTCTGTAAAGTTTATCAGGAATATTAATGAAGGGGGGTACAAGAAGTATGAAGAGGTATCATTTAACCAGCAAACCAATACCGCCATAACCCCGGATGGTGTATATAAGGTTCCGGCTAAGGTGCAGGATCTTATCAATGCTATTTATTACGCCCGCAATATTGATTATAACGCGCATAAGCCAGGTGATAAAATTGAGTTCAGCATGTTCCTTGACAATAAAGTGTATGACCTGTATATTAAATATTTAGGGAAGGAAACGGTAAAAACCCGGTATGGTAAATACAATGCCATCAAATTAAGCCCATTGCTTATAAAAGGCACGGTGTTTAAGGACGATGATAAAATGACCCTTTGGGTTACAGATGATTCAAACCATATACCCGTGAGGGTGCAAAGCCCTATTTCGGTAGGTACTATTAAAATTGACCTGAAAGATGTTCAAAATCTTAAATATCCGATGGAGAGTGTTGTAGTGAAGGATTGAGGCGAAGGATTGTGTGACAGAATATGTGATCAATAAACGGGTTTAGGCCTTATGGTTTAAACCCGTTTTGGTTTTTATGTGGCGAAGATTCTTATATGTTTTTCAAGTTCATAAGGCGCGCTATGCTTACATTTACGTCTACTTCATAATTTGATTATAGCTAAGCTAATTTTGGCGATGGAGACTAAGTTTTAAACAATCCCTATAAATCAATCAAAGGTTGTAAATCTGTGTAAATTTTTTTTTGCCATAATTTTATTTGGGACACTATCGGTAGACAAACTACGCTACATTCTTTTTCTTCTTCTTCTTTGCTTGTTATATGATGCAAATAGTTACCCTTTGATTTTATTAACTTCTGCCCTGGATAAACCAATGCAACTCTTTTTGCCTGATAATATTGATGATAGACATACATCTGCCTTAAATCATCTGGCGACGGGTTGCAGCCATTTAAATTTTTCCATTTGGTATCTAATACCACACATGTATTCATATTTTTATTAATTACAATGTCAGGTATTATTTTTGATCTGTTACCATCTTCGGGTTTCCAAAAATATTTATAGCATTGTGCAGATATAGTCGTGTTATTTGATGTATGCTTACGCAAGCTTACATATACAAATTGCTCCCAAAGTTTATTCATGTCAAACATCAAAGCAAGTACAGTATCGTTACCCGCTCTTACATCGGGGTGATATTTAAGCAGGAGTAACTTCGCAATATTAATGGCTTTTTTATAACATTGTGTTTTTCTGTTATAAACTAATTTGTTAAAAGTAATTTCAGAGACTTTGATATTTGGCATCTCCGGGAAATTGAGTAATAAACAGCCGATATTACTAAGAATAGATGGGATAGTATTGATTTTTTTTAATAGGCAAATGGTCTTATAAAGTATGCGATGCATTGTGTGCTCTGCATCATATATAGTGCTGCGAACATAAAACCTCTCTTGATGTGTAAGATTTTGTTGTATATGTTTGCCAAATTGAAGACTACCTTTTAAAGCTGTTGTATTCCCTTCATGTTTATGATACTTTTTTACTAAACCGCTATGTAACAAATATTCAACTTCTTTAACAAAAAGCTCAAAATAAAGGTCAAGAATCGTATTTGGTTTCAATTTTAACGCACTGCTGCTTGGAGCTTGTATGTCAAATGCTCCGACAGCTAAAAGCATATCTATTAGAACGTCACGCCATTTTTTCTTTTCATTAGTTCCCGTGAATGCATTATCAGCTTTTGGCAATACTTCAATAGTAATATTTCCAATTTGCAAAACACCTACATATTCATTAAAACGCACTCCATTGTGTATTAATGAGAAATAAGGAACGCCAACTTCTCCATAGTATCTTTGCAGTGCCTTAAGTCGTTTTTCATCAAGTATAAAATTCTCAATTTTTTGGTTGAGTTTGATTGTTTGATGTTCAAAAACAGTTAACTGGTTTTCGTTATTCTTCAATTTTTCACTTTATTAGTAAGTTAATTGCCAATTTAAGTTCTTCGTCAGACATTTTGCAACTATCTTTTATTTTGTATACTGTTTTTTCAGACAAATCAAACGCGGAATCATTTTCGAAATCTGCAAAAATATTTCCAGTGCTTAATTCTATCTGTTCCACAAATCCTTTACCTAATACAAGGCCTATTTTTCCATAATCACCAAAAAAATATTCCTGTAAAAGAGGGATAATCTTACTGTGAAAAGCTGATTTTAAGTCATAGAGACTTTTAACAGTCATAAAGTAGCTGTGCCCTATTTGGTGGTCTTTGTCAAGCAATTTCTCTATACGTGTGTTAATGGTTCTAAGCAATAGCTCAAGGTTTATACCATTAAAGTCCATTTTTTCAAAACGACTTATTTGGTTCTCATCCTTTCCCTCCGTTGCCATTTCCTCCCAGATTTTTCCAGATGGATCAAAATCCTTATCTACTCCTAACATTGCGTATAATTCTTTTTCTTCACCCTTATAAGGATCAGCCGCCCATCCTATATGAGGATATTTCCACCATAACTCCCATATTTTTCGCGCAGAAGAAACCATTTCAGGTTTGGGCGACAATTCCTCAAAACTAAATCTTCTTCTTAATGCCGTATCTAGAGCTTCAACACTGCGGTCAGCAGTATTCATTGTACCTATGATAAAAAGATTAGGAGGAACTCCAAATTTTTCTTTACTGTAAGGCAAAATGACTTCCAGTGATTCCTCTCTACCTAAACGCTTGTCTTCTTCAATTAATGTTATTAATTCACCAAATATTTGAGAAATATTTCCGCGATTTATTTCGTCTATTATAATCACAAAAGGTTTAGCCACTGCATCAGAAGATTGCACTTGTGAATAGGACCTGAGCCTATTTAATATTGCGGGGTAATATATCCCTACACCCTGTTTAAAATTGAATTCCTTTCCATAATACAAATCTTTGAGTGTGCTTATACTTAGCGTATGACTTGTGCCACCATTTGCTTTTTTAAACTGAATTGAAGTAGATGTAAACCCGATAATAGTAAAATCATATCCTTCTGTCTTTAATGGGAACTTTAATTCATTGTTTCCTTCCCATTCTTCATTCAATTTGTCGAATGCGATTTCAAATGAGAGTTTGCTTTTGTTCTCATCTTTGGCGTTATCAAAATTTGATTTAGCTATATTGCACAGCCTTTTAAAAATTCCATCCTGAACTTCATATTTTATAAATGAATCATCTATTAGTGGTTTTAGAGGTTTTATTCCTT
>JABDFW010000017.1:0-1432 GCA_013286305.1 Bacteroidota bacterium | reverse complement strand
TCCTTCTATAAAATCCTCATAAGTCATATTTTGATGAAACGTTGTAAAGACAATTTGTCCATCTTTCATTTTTGCATCAAAGATTGCTTTTAGTTCATTCCTGGTTTTCCTTTCCATATTTTCACCAATAATTTCTAAAGCTTTGTTAATGGTATTGTATGTTTTCCCAGTTCCTGGCGGACCGTAAAGAATTTGATTTAGTGCGATTTGATTATTTAGACTCATTGGAACAATATTTAGGCTTGAATTATATTGTGGTTCGGCTGAAATTAATTTTTTTTCTTGCGCGCTTTGCTTATAGCCCATTCTTATTTCATTTCTCAAAATTGCAAATAAAAGTAATGACGAAATGAAATGTGCAAAAGGCGGTTCTGAAAATCGGTAAGAGGCCTGTTCTTGTAATACCCCCAATTCAACAAACGTTTTGTCAAATTCAGTTTTAATTAAACTAGGCTCTTTCCTTTTAATGTATTCAATTACTTTTTTGCTTGTTAGATCAGAAGTACGACTAATGATTTTGAATAAATTGGTTTTCTTCTTTCCCCCTTTAGGGATGGGGCGTCTGGGGCTTCGCCGTTCTTTACTTCAACCTCAGCAAACGCATAACAAAGTCTTTGTTGGGTGCGCCAACTACGCCTTTAACGCGCATAGACCTTTTGCGTTTTTTAGATTTCTTGGTTAAAATGTGTCGTTTGAAAGCCTTTTGAAAGGTGATCTCGCCTGTGCCGGTCACCTTGAAGCGCTTTTTGGCGCTGGAGTTTGTTTTTACCTTTGGCATATTTTAATAATCTTATTAGATTACACCCTGCTGGCGGACCCGAACAGACGGGACACTTGTTAGGCCTTACGGGAAATTTGGGCTGCAAAGGTAGGGGTTTGAGGGAAATTTATGCAAAAAATTGTAGAATTAATTGTTTTAAAGAAAAAAATGACTTCGCCGCGTGTTTTGGCGCCTTAAGATGAATACCCGATTTCGGGGCAGCAAAGGCCATACTCTTGTAGTTTGGGTGTACAAGGGTTACTTTGGAATGTTGTGCAGTCTTACGGTTAACAACCGTAACTGGTAGTGCGATATTCTTTTTCTTGTCAATAAATAACATCTTGCTCAACATCTACCATTATTTTATTTAAATAGCGTAGATTCGAAATTTACAGACAAAAACGAGCCAACCCATCTATCAAGTTAGCCTTGAGATATTACAAGGGAATATTTATACAAGATATGTCAAATTGGAAATTATATCCGAAAACCGAAAACAAATGGGTGCACTTTATAACTGCTTTACATGAAATCATTTTTAAAGATAGCGAAGTTATTACGTCGCTACCGAAGTTCGAAAAAATAGTCGATTTTGGTGTAGCTAATTTTAGCGGCTTTGGAGAAGTAAGAAAGGTATTGGTGACTTATAAAAAAACAGATTATTCATTGGGG